>JAOUPN010000273.1 GCA_029879905.1 Nitrospira sp.
CTGTACGGTCATCAGCAGGCATCTCATGCAAGACCTTCATCGTGGAATTGGTATTGGCCCATCACAACCTACTTTAGGATCGATCCTAGACCGTAAAGGTGAAGAGAAAGGGGGACAGTGAAGAGAAAGGGGGACAGGCTGGTTTTCTTGGATTGTCTCCGCCCTCCACCTACCTTTTCCTTCCTCACCATGGAGAGAAAAGTAGCCTGTCCCCTTTTCTTGTTCAGACAGGAACAAAACTCAGGTCACGAGGCGACGCTGAGGCGGGAGTTCTCACGAAATCTGCCCGCAAAGTGCCACAGCCTCATTCACTGTCCGCGCGGACGGGACACTTTAAGGCCCGCACGTTCCTTGAGATCCTCAACTACCAGATTGGCGGGCTCGTCCGATATATAGAGAAAATGGCCGAAGGGGAAGAACTTGATCGATTGTCCGAACACAGTTGGAGCCCGAAAATGAATGATGTGGGCGAGATTCAGCCCGGTATGATTGGTAATATCCACAATGTCGGCAATTGGCACAACGATCTCCTTAAGATAGTTCGAGATATACAGGTGCGTAGAATCCATCCGAACTTTCTTCAGGCCAGCAACGGTCCAGATTACGAACAGTTCGAAAACAATTCCAAAGACTAGCCCCCACCTGTGCCCCTCTATGTACTCTTCTATTGAGAGAACAGATGTGACCATAGACCAGATGTTGGGGCCTACGAACAACACGGGAATGATAAATTTGATTAGAAACGTCAAGGGTGACGAGATTGTTGTCATGTAACGATTCCCCTATGCGCCTAAAAGTTTCGGAGGACGTGTAGATTTCCACGCCCTTCCAGGCGGGGTCTCTTTACACTTTAAGCTGCGCTTGACCCGTCTCCTGCTCGCCTTGGTGCCGGACATAATGCCGAATCGTGGCTTCGTTGATGCCCACCGTGGACGTGAAAAATCCTCGTGCCCACACGCCGCCACCATCCCATTACACTCGGTGCAACATGTGTGGAATTTCTCTTTCAGCCGCCAACTCGTCACACCTTTCAAAGCCTCCACCCCCCGTGACACCGCGTACTTCAGCGGAATCACCATGTGCAGCTGAACGTGGTCCCGTTCCACTCCAATCTCCTCCAGATACCAATCCAGGTGAAATTCCCGCACACTGCGGAGTACCGTCTTCAGATACTCCGCCACCCCAGGCACAAGGATTTTCCGCCGAAAGGTGGCTCCGGTTGTTTGGACAATTTCTCCACATTTATAAGTGGCACCTGGCGAATTGCTGACCACGCGGCGGTCTGCCGAGTCATCAGATTATCATAATAGACCTGGTCGGGCGCCTGGCCACCCAGAGCCTGATGCGGTCAAGTCCGATTGTAGAACGTCAGATACCGTTCCAGCCCCTGCTGAGCCGCGCGGACGGTTTCAAACGCATGAAGATAGACCTCTTCAGACTGGAGACTCCGCCAGAGCCGGTCGACAAAGACGTTGGCGCGCCAGCATCCAGTCCCATCCATACTGATCTGAATCCTGTGGTCGTTCAGCAATCCCGTGAATTCCTGGCTCGTGAACTGGCACCCTTGATCGGTGTTGAAGATCTCAGGGCAGCCATACTGCGTAATGGCCTCTCGCACGGCGCCGAGGCAGAAGTCTGTCGTCAACGTATTGGAGAGCCGCCAGGCCAGGACCTAGCGACTGGCCCAGTCCACGATGGCGAAGAGATACTTAAAGCCTCGCCGCATGGGAATATCAGCGATATCGGCCGCCCAGACGTGATTGGGGCGACGGATCGTGCGATCGCGGAAGAGATAGGGATAGATCGTGTGGGCCAGATACCGCCGACTCAGCTGCGGTTTCCGATAGAGCGCCTCCGTGCCCATCCTGCGCATCAGGGTGGCGACCTGGCACCAACCAACGACGCGGCCCTCCTTCCACAAGAGATCGCGGAGCATGCGCACCCCCGCAAAGGGATACTGAGAGATAGCTCGTCCATTCGGCGCATCAACGCCAGCGTTGTTTCAGAGACCAGCGTCGGCTGGTAATAGACCGTCAAGCGGGCCAGCCCAAGCAACTGACGCTGGCGGACAATTGGCACGGAGTGCGTCGGGGTGATCATCGCGTTGCGCTCAGCCAGCCCACCTTGGTGAACGCCCCTTCTCAACAATCATGCTCCGCGTGAGTTACACGATCTTGGCGTGCAGGGTCTTGAGATCGGGCGCCTCTGCTGGTGGTGTCATCCCGCCACACACAACTCCCGCCCGAGTCAGCAGCTGTTGCGTCCACTCGGTGATCTGGGTGGGATGGACTCGGAATTGCTCGGCCAATTCCGCCACCGTCTTCTCGCCATTGAGTGCGGCTAATGCCACCTTGGCCTTACAGGTCGCGCCGTGATTCCATCTCGTCCTCTTCATTGCCTCGCTCCTTTCTATGGCCACCCCTCAGTGGCCTTGGTGAAGCCAGGCTACCACTTATCACACTATCCAATTTTCCGGAGCACCCTCTGTCCGCACAGACGGGACGGTTTGCACTCTGGCTATTTCTATTTCATTCGAGCCAATATGAAAGGAGATGCAATGAAACCAATTACAAAAATCGGCACAATAAACTTCAACGAAAAAGCAATTTCACTTGGGCTTTGGTAGATAATCATCTCTCCAGTAAACACACTGACAGAAGCTAGCACTGCAATTCCCCATGAAAATCGGACTCTACGCCATACTGAAGACTTCCTGCTTGCCTTCCTGTACTCATTTGCTATCGCAACAAGGTGTTGCTTGATCATATGTAACCCATGATTTACCAATGAACGCTGCCGCACCTATATCAACACCAATAATATTACTAGGAAACGTGATACCTGTCTGGAACAGAGAACCTAAAGCTGTTGCACCCGCCGCAAATCCGCTACCCCCAACTAAAGAAGCCGATAGATTTACAAATATTCCCTCATCGGCTTCAGGGTCGGGGCAATCGCGATTATCGAAAAAAGATACTTTCGAGTCGGTATTGCCAATTTTGAACTTATACGATACCGCGTACCCCTCCCAGACAAGAAAAGAGGTAGAGTAGAGAACAGGAGTCAGCCTCCCGTAGGTTGAGCCTATCTGTTGCCGCCCCTTTCGTCTGGCGGTGCCTCAATAGCCCTTCCCTAGTCGGCGTCTCCTGCCCTCCCTCATCAAACCGTGCATGCGGGTTTCCCGCACACGGCTTTCCGATGTTCTTCATGCCAAGGCGTGCGCCGTGCGCCAGCCCGCTACCGCGGAAACTTTCAAGAGCCCGTAGCGCGCATAGAGATCGCGGGCTGGGAATCGGCGCAAGCCGGTTCCTCGGTCCTTGATCTTGTGTCGCTTCATCAAATGGGTTCGCAATCGGCCTTCCGCATGAGTTCTGACTTTGCTCATCGCCAGACTGGAGTTCCGATAGTGGAAGTAGTTCACCCAGCCTCGCAGGCTACGGTTCACATTTCCCACGATGTCCCTCAGTGGGAGCACGGTCAGTTCCCTTCCCGTCAGTTCCGTCAGCCTCGCCTTGATCTTCTTGAGCGAGAGGTCTGCCGGTTGCACATTCGGGTACAGCTTGCCGGTTTTCGCCCCTCGACAGACCTGAATCCGAAACCCCAGGAAGTTGAAACTCGTGTGCGTGGCGTCCACGATCTGTGTCTTCGCCTCATTGAGGCTGAGCCCCAGACGTGCCACCACCTGACGCACGACATCCAACGGTTCCTGGACATCCTGTCGGCATAGCACCACAAAGTCGTCTGCATAGCGCACGAGGTGCGCTTGCCGTTGCCCCTGCCTGTGCCGCCGTTGCCATGTCCGATCAAGCTCATGCAGATAGCAATTGGCCAAGAGCGGCGAGAGCACCCCGCCTTGCGGCGTGCCCAGGCGATTGGCCTTGCCGCCGCCCACCGTCCTCTTCACGCCATGTGGGTCTTCCCCGATGATCGGGGCTTTGAGCCATTGCGTGATGAGGCGCAAGATCCCCCCATCGACGATACGCTCGGCCATGACGGTCATCAGGTTGGCGTGTGGAATGCGGTCAAAGCAATTCGCCAGATCGGCATCCAGCACATGGGTGTAGCCAGCCCAGAGGGTTTTGGCAATGGCATCCACCGCATCGTGGGCCGATCTCTGGGGCCGGAATCCGTATGACTGCGGACAGAACCCAGCTTCAAAAATCGGCTCGATGACCAGTTTGACGGCCATTTGGACCACTCGATCGCGAATCGTCGGAATCCCCAGTGGCCGCAGACGACCGTCTGCTTTGGGGATCATGACGCGTCGCACGGGCTGGGCGCGGTAGGTTTTCGCGTTCAGATCACGGGCCAGGTCCCGCAGAAACGTGTCTACCCCTTCTCCACGTTCTATGCCCTCAAAGCTCTTCCCATCTACGCCGGGACTGCCTCGATTGGCGCGAACAAGTCGCCACGCATGACGGAGAATGTCTGCACGGCTGACCTTGTCGTAGAGCGCGTAGAAACGATAGGCCGGCTCGTGCTTGGCCTTGGCATACAGCTTCCTCTGGAGCGTCCTGATCGTTTCCGGGGTGGTTAGCGCCATGGCAATCCCCTGATCCTCCGCTCGTCGGTCGCCTGAACAAAGCAGGGTCCCTTCCCTTGGCTCGGTTTTCCCATCGCCTCAGACGGTACTATGAACCCCTCCGACTCCTCTCTCGGGCCACTGCGCTTTCGTTGCCTTATACGCACTGGTCGGTGGTCTCCCCACCCCCCCAGACAGGTCTCCAGCACTGGGCAGTCCCTCTTCGCGCATATGCCGACCCTGCTACCCCGGGAGTCGATGCATGCCACTTCCGTTGTTTCAGCACCCATCCAACGGCCTTCCCCTTCTGACCACAGG
The DNA here is from genome assembly GCA_029879905.1 of Nitrospira sp. Lineage (GTDB taxonomy): Bacteria > Nitrospirota > Nitrospiria > Nitrospirales > Nitrospiraceae > Nitrospira_D. The sequence goes on from JAOUPN010000273.1 coordinate 4,841, forward strand.
GTCGGCGTCTCCAGTTCATTGACGAGGCTACATCTAGGTTCACTGGCGTTTCGGCCTACGCGCTTGCTGTGTGGAAACTCACGACCCCGGCTTGCGCCAGCGCCGCTTCCTCATGCTACCGGGGCGTACGGACAACTCCCCGGACGGGACTTCAACCCGCTAGATTGACTGCTGTTACTGCGTACGGTCAGG
>JAOUPN010000274.1 GCA_029879905.1 Nitrospira sp.
GGTCTCAGCAAGCCTATGTGAAAGCCTCCGATACCGGAGATAGTGATGCCTTCGGCACCAGCGTGGCCATCAGCGGCGACACGTTGGTGGTTGGGGCGCCAGGCGAAGATAGCAACGGGGTTGGCGTCAACCCTGCGGCACCTGCACAGACAGACAACTCAGCTTTGGCTAGCGGCGCCGTGTATGTGTTTGCCCGCAACGCGGGTGTCTGGTCTCAGCAAGCCTATGTGAAAGCCTCCAATACCGGAGATAGTGATTTGTTCGGAACAAGCGTATCAATTAGTGGGAATCAGTTGGTGGTGGGTGCGCCTGGAGAGGATGGCAGTCTCACAACAGTGGTGCAAGGATCTCCCAATAACGGGACGACTACTGATGGCGCAACTGGTGCCGGAGCGGTCTACGCATTTATCAATCCCGGAGGGGGATGGAGCCAGCAAGCCTATGTGAAAGCCCCCAATGCAGAATCTGGAGACACATTTGGCGGCAGCGTGGCGATCAGCGGCGATACGCTTGTTGTTGGCGCCATCGGTGAAGAGAGTACCGCGACGGGTGTTGGAGGGAATCAGGACGACAACTCTCTGGTGAATGCCGGCGCGGTCTATGTGTTTCGCTGAAAGGGATTCTGAGAGAATTCTGAGAATAGTTTGTGTGTTGTCGGCATGGTAAGATCTTCCGTCATGCCGCTCTCCGGTTTTCATCCGCTCATCGCCGAGTGGTTTCGCACGCATGTCGGAACCCCGACCGATGTCCAAGTTCAGGCATGGCCTGCCATTCAATCACGCGCTGACGCGTTGATCGCGGCACCGACAGGGTCCGGCAAAACGCTTGCGGCATTCCTCTCCTGTATCGACAGTCTCTTCCGACAGGCCCTCGCCCGTGAACTCGATGATCAGACGCAGGTACTCTATGTCTCACCGCTCAAAGCGTTAAGCAACGACGTTCAGAAAAACTTGCAGAAGCCGCTTGCCGAGATCGGTTCAGCCGCTTTGCAAAACGGATTGCTCATGCCGGAGTTGCGTGTGCTCGTCAGGACCGGCGACACACCGATGACGGATCGTCAGCAGATGTTGAAGCGGCCGCCGCATATCTTAGTGACGACACCGGAGTCGCTATTTATTCTACTCACGGCGGAGAAAAGCCGGCGGATGCTTCAGACCGTTCGCACCGTGATTGTGGATGAAATCCATGCGCTGGCACCCAATAAGCGAGGTGCCCACATGGCCTTGTCGTTGGAGCGGCTGGACGCGTTGGCGTTCATGAAGCCGCAACGAATCGGCCTCTCGGCCACACAGCGCCCCATCGAAACCGTTGCTCGATTCCTTGTAGGAAATCGAGACCCGTTAGACGTGAAACGTGAAACCTTAAACGTATCTGACTCAGTCCTCAGCACTCAGCCCGCTTCGCCCGCCTTCATCGAGGCATTGCCCGCTCAGCGAGGCGAGTCCTCAACACTGTGCAAGATCATCGACGTAGGCCACCGTCGGGAGCTAGACCTGGCGATAGAGGTACCTAAGGACGAATTGAGCGCGATTGCCACCAATGCCGTTTGGGCGGACGTCTATGACCGGGTTGCTGAACTGGTCCGAGAGCATCGTTCGACCCTTGTGTTTGTGAATACCCGGCGGTTGGCTGAACGGGTTGCACATTATCTTGAGACGCGACTTCAAGATTTGGGGCCTGATGTCGTGGCTGCACACCATGGGAGTCTGTCGCGGAAAATTCGTCTGCAAGCGGAAGAACGTCTCAAAGCCGGCACGACACGGGTCGTGATCGCCACGGCCTCCTTGGAGCTGGGTATTGATGTGGGTACGGTTGATTTGGTCTGTCAGATCGGATCGCCGCGGGCGATTGCGACCTGTCTTCAACGGGTGGGACGGGCAGGTCACTGGATCAACGCCGTTCCTAAGGGCAGACTATTTGCCATGACCAGGGATGAGCTCCTGGAATGTGCGGCGCTGGTTCGAGCGATCCGAGCCGGTACATTGGATCGCATCGAGGTGCCGCCGGCTCCGCTGGATATCTTGGCCCAGCACATTGTGGCGGCTGCAGCCGGACAAACATGGGGAGACGACGAATTGTTTACGGTCTGCCGCCGTGCCTATCCCTATCGGGATCTCGAACGGTCGGAATTCGATCAGATCGTCCGCATGTTGGCTGAGGGTATTGCGACGCATCGTGGACGAGGACAGGCGCATCTGTTTCATGATCGGATCAACCATCGGCTCAAGGGGCGGCGTGGAGCTCGTCTGGCGGCGATTACTTCAGGCGGAGCCATCCCCGACACGGCAAACTATGCGGTTGTGGCAGAACCGGAGGGAACCGTCGTGGGGTCGGTCGATGAAGACTTCGCGGTGGAAAGCTTGGCCGGCGATATCATGTTGTTGGGCAATACCTCCTGGCGGATCAAAGGAGTCGAGGCGGGAAAGGTTCGGGTAGAGGATGCGCATGGCGCGCCGCCCAACATTCCATTTTGGCGAGGTGAAGCGCCGTCACGCACCGCTGAACTGTCGGCTGAAGTTGCGACCTTGCGACAAGACATCGCCGACCGGCTTTCCCGCAACCCTCATCACTCAGTCCTCAGTCCTCAGTCCTCGGAACCATCCTCCGTTTTACCCCTCACCCTTCACCCCTCACTCCTCGCTTGGCTTCGCCATGAATGTGGTCTCGATCTTCGTGGAGCACAGCAGGCAATCGAATATATTCAGGCAGGTAGGACGATGCTCGGCGTGGTTCCGACCCACGACACCATCGTCGCCGAGCGCTTCTTCGATGAAAGCGGTGGCATGCAATTGGTCATTCATGCACCCTTCGGTGGCCGGATCAATCGGGCCTGGGGCCTTGCGCTTCGCAAGCGTTTTTGTGTGACGTTCGACTTCGAACTGCAAGCAGCGGCGACCGATAACGGCATCGTGATCTCACTCGGGGAGCGGCACAGTTTCCCATTGGAGTCGGTATTTGCCTATGTCCACCCGAAGTCTGTGCGAGAGGTCTTGATTCAGGCCATCTTGCAAGCGCCCATGTTTACCACACGCTGGCGTTGGAACGTCAGTCGTGCGTTGCTCTTGCTGAGGTTTGTGCAGGGCAAGAAAGTCCCTCCGCAGATTCAGCGGATGAAAGCTGAAGACTTGATGTCGGCGGTATTCCCTGATGCGTTGGCTTGTCAGGACAACATCATCGGCGAGCGGACAAGGCAGATCCCCGATCATCCGCTGGTCAAAGAAACATTGCGGGATTGTTTGACCGAGGCGATGGATCTCGATGGTCTGACACGTGTGCTTGAGCAGATTGGGGCCGGCGCGATTCGATGTGTGGCTGTCGACACACCGACGCCGTCGCCGTTCTCCCACGAAATTCTGAACGCCAATCCCTATGCCTTTCTTGACGACGCGCCATTGGAAGAGCGGCGGGCTCGGGCCGTCGAATTGCGCCGAACTTTACCGCCAGGTTTAGCCGGACAGGTTGGTGCCCTCGACCCGTCCGCCATTGAAGAAGTCGAACGGGAATCTTGGCCCGTCGTCCGTGATGCTGATGAACTCCACGACGCACTACTGACTCTGGTCTGGCTGCCTCAGTCTGAGTGCAATGAATGGAAACCATTCTTCCCGATGCTGATCGATTCCGGTCGTGTTTTTCTTGTCTCCCCTCACTCCTCACCCCTCACCCCTCACGAAGCCGGCGGCTACGTTGCGGCCGAAAATCTCGAGCGGATAGAGCAGTTGTTTGGCGTGGGTGACGAAAGCGTCTTGGATGCGATTGTCTTGGGATGGATGGAAAGCACCGGGCCGACGACGGCGGACGAACTCGCAGCTCGGCTGCATCTGTCTTCCGATTCTGTTTTTCATGCGATGCTTCGACTCGAAGCCTCCGGCCAAGTTCTCCGCGGCTCTTTTCGTGAGGGGTTAGGGGTAAGGGGTCAGGCGAAAGATGAAGGCCCCCCTCACCCTTCACCCCTTACTCCTCACCGAATAGAGTGGTGTCATCGTCGCATTCTCGCCCGCATTCACCGGTTAACGGTCGGACGACTTCGAAAGGAGATAGAGCCAGTTACTGCCTCACACTTCATGTGTTTCTTGATGCAATGGCATCATGTTGTGCCGGGCTCTCGTGTGCATGGTGAGGGTGGATTATTGGAAGTGATCAGACAACTGGCTGGTTTTGAAGCACCTGCGTCGGTGTGGGAATCTCATATCTTACGCGTGCGATCGGCAAAATATGAACCGGAAATGTTGGATCGTCTCTGCTTGAGTGGTGCGGCAAGTTGGGGGCGGCTTTCCCCACATCCACGATTTGCAGAGGCGGTTGATGGTAGCCATACTCGTCGCATCGTGCCGACAAGCGTCGCGCCGATCGCGATATTTCCGCGAGAGGACGGCGAGTGGTTGCTCGACGCGTTCCAAGATGAGGCACTCGTTGCACGACCGAACCCATTCGACCGCTTGAGCACGGTGGCCCAGGATCTGCGGCGCACATTGGCCGAGCGGGGCGCCTGTTTTTTTGCCGACCTCAGCCGGGCAACCGGACATTTGGCTACTGAGGTCGAGGAAGGGCTATGGGAGTTGATTGCCGCCGGGCTTGTCACGGCCGACGGATTCGATAACTTGCGGTCTCTATTTGACCCGCATCGTCGCCGTGCAGAGGGGCGAGCACGTTCGCATCGTCCGCGTCATGCGGCCGGCAGATGGTCGCTACTCCGACCGGAAAATCCGTCACCCGGTTCAATCTCAGTCCTCAGTCCTCAGTCCTCGACGCTTCCAACCGAGTTCGTTGCTCGCCGACTCTTGCACCGCTACGGCGTCGTCTTTCGCGATCTGTTGGCTCGGGAGTCTATGGTTCATTCCTGGCGGGATTTGTTGGTGCAGTATCGGCGTATGGAAATGGCCGGTGAAGTTCGAGGTGGACGGTTCGTCGCAGGTTTTGTCGGAGAACAGTTTGCCCTTCCGGAGGCAGTCGAATCGTTGCGAGCCATGCGAAACGCAACGGGTGGACCTATGCAGGAAGTGAAGATATCCGCTTGTG
>JAOUPN010000054.1 GCA_029879905.1 Nitrospira sp.
CGTGGATCAAACTTGCTGGAGTGGCGTAGAGGAGGGGAGATCTGCACCAAATCCCTGCGTCAGGTCCGCAGGCTTTGGCAACGTGTAGGCTTGCAGGCGAGCTTCAATCCATGCGATCGGTCGAGGTGGCGCAAGAAAAAGTAGAATGGGTGGGTTCAAGGTCCTAATGCAACACCTGTATCCTGGAGATTCCAGGAGCAAAGGAGTTGTCTATGGGACACTATCACCGGTTGACCCTCATGGAGCGTGAAGAACTCAGTCGGATGTTAGCGGCGGGGGCGAGTTTACGAGCGACGGCTCACGCCCTGCAGCGTGCCCCCAGCACGTTGTCACGTGAACTCACTCGGCACCGCACCAGCCAGGTGCGTATCGGCAAACCCTCGTTCGATCGGTATGGAGGTATCATGAGAACGCGCCGGTCAGGCGGGGAGGATGTGCATTACCGTTTCCAGGTCTCAATGACGAGATGGGGCACACGTTGAAAGTGCGCGAGGTTGTTTGTGACTAATGTACGTTGGGCATCCAGCGCCGTTGCGGCAATGAGCAGATCGGCATCGGGGAGCAGGGTGCCTTGCCGGTGGAGTTCGCCATACAACGTAGCAGCGAGGTCCACTACTTTATCAGTGAGCGGGAGAATGAGGCTGGCCTGACAGAGGAGCGTAAATGCCGCCTCCTGGGCTTTCGCCTGTTTGGCCTTCAGCCCCCGTAATAATTCATATCGGGTGATGATGGAGAAGGCGAGTCGTTCGTGTTCGGCGAGATAGGCCCGTACCCGCTGTAGGACAAGCGGATGTTGTTTAAGGAGTTCGGAGAGGATATCGGTGTCGAGAAGAACCATAGGCTGGGGCATCAGGCGGCCGGTTCACGAAAGAAGTGCTGTCGATCTAAGGCGATAGCCTCCACCTCCGCGACGTCTTCGGCGGTAAGCCCGTGGTAGACTCGTGCGGCATGCTGCAAAATCTCCTCGGCACTTACCGTGATCCCAGTGTCCACCGTGATGTGCACCTCCGCCTCGTCCGCGAGCGTCAATGGCTCCAACGGCTGTAAGACTCCATCATGGTACCGCGCTTTGATCGTCTGTCGCATGGCGGGAACCTCCTTCGCGCGCCACTCATTCGCCTTACGTATTACAGGCTCGACAGCTTCCATTGTACCGAAATCACAGGACAATCGCACGACCTATTCCGGAACGATTCACCGCCATCATCGGCTCGGATGGCCGGTCGTTGCCCCGCGACTTTGTGACCAATCAGGTCCTGGAAGTCAGCGATCCGTTGAAAAAGAAAAAGGGGACATTCTTCTTTTCTGTTGAACCCGCCTCCCAGATTCAGGAGATTTTGGCCATACCACGCGCGGTTCGGGTCTCAGTCGGGAGGCTCTACGATCACGTCCTCAATCGGGGCAATGCTCGAGCCGAGACCTTTCGGAAGCCGGAAGACTACGCCGCCGTTCTCGCCCTGTTGCGCGAGGCGCCCGATTGTGTGCCTGTGCGTCCTCTTCCTCCTATTGCCTCCTCCCCACGCATGTCCACCTTGCGGATTCATGACAACAAGCAGGACGCCTCTGACTAGACAGTGCCGAGGGTACATTGGCTGTTTCGACCGTCAGGCATGCCCACGGATGGTTCAAAACCGTTGAAAATCTTGACCGAAATGGAAGGAGGGAGTAACGAATAAGGATGTGCGCATCGGCCTATTTTGAGCGATGACGGGTCCCAGCCGAACGCTCTCAGGCCTGAACGTGACAGAGTACCGTCGATAATCTCTCACAGCTGATACCTACAGGAGCGTCCGTGCAAGCGATGGTGCAACTCGGGTCTGTCTTGGGCGCCCTAGGGATTGCCGTCGGCATACTCTTCTCCTTCACCCTGCTGGGGACCGCGATCCGATCCGCAGCGTTTACATGTCGATGGCCACCCGCCGTCGGCGCCTTATGGGATGTCTTTCTCGGTACAGCTGCCGCAGCGTTCATCGTCACGGTCTGTGGGATGCTGGGCTGGTTTGCTTGGCCGCTGTTTGCATGTCTCTTGCTTCTCGGCCCGCTCTTCAGTGTCAGGGAGCCCGATCGCTTTCTGATGCCGTGGCGGGCTGTGCAAGATGCCCTCAGCCTCTTGCGCGACCACAAACTCTTGGGGGGTGTAGCGTTGGTTGCCGGACTATTGGCCGGTATACCGGCTGCGGCTCCGGAGATCTTCTATGATGCCCTCTACTATCATCTGGGTCTTCCTGCACAATATTTGATTGCGGGCAAGATCGAATGGCTCCCGCAGGTTGTGCACAGTGCATTCCCCGCCTATCTCGATATGCTGTTCGGTCTCTGCCTTGCCGTGGGCGGTGTGGCCGTTGCGAAATTCTTCAATTTCCTTCTCTTTATCCTCGGATGTTGCGCGACGGGAGTCTTTGTCCACGAAGTGCTGAAAGAGGTGCGCGGGGCGATCGTGGGGGCGGTGACCGTCGTGACCATTCCCGGCGCCCTGATTATGAGCACGATGTGCGGGATCGATACGGCATTGATCGGTTTCGCGGCGATGTCAGGTATCGCCCTTTCTCGTATGGCTTCTACGGAACAAGGTGAAACACATCAACTTGCGCTATTGGCGGCTGTATGCGTTGGAGTCGTGGTCGGCTCAAAGTACACGGGGCTGTGGCTTCTTGGTGCGCTGGTTCTCTGGTTCCCGCTGCAGCTGGAGGCTCGGCGTGCCGTCCCGGTGATCGCACTGTTCGTGGCCGTCACGGTTGTGTTTGCTTCTCCCTGGTATCTGCGTAATGTCTTGGCCACGGGAGATCCGGTCTATCCTGTACTCAGCGGGGTATGGGGAGACGAAGATGCACGGTGGGCGGTGGAGCGAATCAAACGAGACGTGCCTGCCACAGGACTGTCGTGGACCTCGCTTGCGGACCTCGCAACCGGTCTTGTGACGAACCCTGGGAAATTCGGCGCGGGTGCAGAACCGGGGTTGCTCCTCACGATCGGTTTTGCCGCACTCATGCTGGGCGCCGTACGGTCACCGTCTCTTCGGCCGTGGGCGGTCGTTGTTGCTGCCTACTTGATCGTCTGGTTAAGCCAGTCGAGCGTGATACGGTATCTCTATCCGATCTTTCCGTTTTGTGTGCTGGGTGTGGCATGGGTTGTCTCCACTTTGCCGGACCAGGTGCGTCGATCGGTTCCGGCTATGGCTGTCGTGGCGGTATTGGCCGTTGTTCCGCTGGCACAATCTGCGCGAACGCTTGATGGTCTGTACAACGCAGGGGATGTCGTCGCACTGTTCACCGGCACGTTGTCTCATGATGACTATCTGGAGCGGCGGCTTGCCTACTATCCCGCAGCGCTGTGGCTCAACAAGCAGGCCCCGCCGGACGGGCGTATCTATTATTTGGGAGAAACGCGGTTGTTGTATCTGAACCGCCCGGTGAGCTTTTCATCCGCCTATGATCATAGCGAGATTACACAGTTATTGGCCCCTCAATCTCCTCCCTTCTTCGACCAGTTGAAAAGGCGCGGAGTCACGCACGTGGTCATCCATGGTCGTGAAATCGAGCGATTGCGGCGCAGCTATGACTATCTCCCGATTTCAGGTGATGCGGAGCGCCGATTGCGAGGCACGTTGTCTCAATGTCGAATTGTCTTTAGTAAATCCGGTGTCCAGGTCTGCGAGTTACCCCGGTAGGGAAACGTACGATGCTGAACGGAATGAAGGTCGTGGTCGTGATGCCGGCCTACAATGCCAGAAAAACGGTCGAAGCGACCTATTATGATTTGCCGCATGATATCGTCGACATCGTCCTCCTGACCGATGACGCCTCGACCGACGCCACGGTCGCCGTCGCGCAAGAGCTCGGCATACAGACCATCGTCCATCCGAGCAATAGAGGGTATGGCGGCAATCAGAAGACCTGTTATCGCGAGGCGTTGGCGACCGGCGCGGATATCATCGTCATGGTCCACCCGGATTATCAATATTCACCCAAGCTGGTCACGGCACTGGCGGGCATGATTGCCAGCGGCCATTATGATCTTGTCCTGGCTTCAAGAATCCTCGGTGGGCGGGCTCGTGAAGGCGGCATGCCGCTGTACAAATACGTGGCGAATCGCCTGCTGACGCTGATTCAGAATCTGTTGTGTCATGCCAAATTGTCCGAATACCATACGGGATTTCGCGCCTATTCTCGAAAAATGTTGGAATCGATCCCTTTCGAGAAGAACGCCGAAGACTTCGTGTTCGACAATCAGATCATTGCACAAGCGTTGTATTTCCAGTATCCGGTCGGGGAGATCAGCTGCCCCACGCGCTACTTTGCCGAGGCATCGTCGATCGGCCTCTGGAAGAGTGTACGATATGGACTGGGGGTGCTCTATACGACGGCGTGTTTGGTGCTGCAACGACTGGGGCTTATTCAGCTGGCGATCTTTCACCCGCCTCCGCAGGAAACCACAGTTGGAAAGCCCTGGAGGAATGGACAGCGGGTGTTTCCAGAGCAGTCGGCCGGAGCCTATGGGCGACAGGCCAAAGCCGTGGCGCCAGGCCTTCGCAGCCAAGAAGACAGCTTCGATGGAGTAGCCAAGAAGGACACGCTTCGGTAAGGTGTTGTCGAAGACTGAAGATGGGACAGGGCTGGAAAGCCCGGAGTCTCCACTTGCTACATAATCAATGATCACCTGTCCGGTTTGTGAAGATCAGACTTGGCGCGAGTTTCTTCTCGCCGCCGATATGTACAACGGTGTTCGGCATCGTATTCTTCGATGTGGGACCTGCGGGCTGGCTCAAACAGAAGACGGGGCGGAGGCGTCATCCCCTGAGTCGTATGTGTACCAAGGTTCGCCTGACGCAGGGCACCGATTTGGGCCGATGCAGTGGGTTCTCAGACTGTTTCGGAAAAAGCGCATGAGCGCGCTATCTATGAAGGGTGTTGGGTGCGTGCTCGATGTGGGTTGCGGGGACGGCTCATTTCTGGAAGCGCTTGAGCAGGAAGGCTGGGATGTCAACGGGACGGAGTTGTCTGCCCCCATTGCGGCGACGGCGCGGGAACGATTAGGCGACCGCATCCATGTGGGTGGGATCGGCGAGGCGGGATTTTCGTCGAACTCGTTTAACCTCATCACCTTCTGGCATGTTCTGGAGCATCTTGAAGATCCCCGGCATGCGTTGAGCGAGGCCGGTCGTCTGTTGAAATCCGATGGGCGGATCGTGGTCGCTGTTCCCAACATCAATTCTTGGCAGGCTGGTTGGTTCGGAGGCGAGTGGTTGCATCTCGATGTGCCCCGCCATCGATGGCATTTCAGTCCGGAGACACTCGGCACTCTGGCCGGTCGATGTGGATTGCATGTCGAGTCTGTTCGCTACTTTTCTTTGGAGTATGGGCCGTTTGCCGTTCTGCAGGGAGTCGCGACGAAGTGCGGCTTGGGTCATGCGCTGTTTACGCGGTTGGTCCGTCTGTCCCCTGTGCGCTTGGCCTGTGATCCTCTGTTCTGGGCCCATATCCCTCTTCTCCTGTTCGCCGTTGTCCCAAGCCTCCTGCTTGAACTCCTTGCATCGTTTAACGGTCGCGGCGGAACGATTGAAATGATTCTCCGCCGGGCTGATCCGTCTCCCATGAAGTCGGAGGGTGGGACGACTCCCGAATGAGAGACGATTGCTAAATCGGTAAGTTGACTTGCGACCAGGCAGGGACTCCGTTATATAGGGGTTGGTCAACCGTGCTGTGCTCACCCTTTGTGTCGTAGGAGGAATGGTATCTATGAAGAGGATGATTGTCGAAGCTGGGCTGATTAGTCTTGTACTCCTAGTGGGAACGATCAGCTGCTCATCACGCCAAGGCATGACGCAGTCGGCAGCAGAAGGTTCTTCCATGTCGAGCACCTCTGAAGTGGCTTCCGGGACGGCCTCCACGGCGTTCTCGGATTCCTTGGACGCCTGTCTGGCCCGGATCCCGAGCGGGTCCAGTGAAGGGACAAGAGTAGTCGCCCAGCAGAGTTGCCAGGAAAATGAAGCACTTCGTCAAGGTGTGGTCGGGACTGCGACGGAGAAAAGTAGCGGTCGCGCATCGTCAGGGACGCAAGGGGATTCACTTGATGCCTGCATGACCCGCATTCCCAAAGATGCGACGGAAGGTCAACGCATGCTGGCGGAAGATAGCTGCCGGCGCGATCAGGCGATGCGGCGCTGATCGGTCAATCATGACATCCAGGGGCCGGGTCCGGACAACTGGCCTGGCTCCTCAGCGTTTCCCTGATTCCAACCGTGAGCGGCGATCCTCCTGAACGTCGTGGACAGCCCAGCCGATTATTCTGTAACGGGTTGAACGAAGCGATCGATCCCATCGGTTCTTCACCCAAAACCATTACAATGGATAGTCGTCGACTCACGTTCCACTCCGTCTCCCACTTCATTCATCATCACCTGCTGTGGTTCTTGATCGGCGCGTACATGCTCTCGGCCATCCGGCCGACTGCCGGTCTCTGGATACGAAATCAGACATTTGGTGAGTTGCACATCTTCCAAGAAACGCTCCATGTGTCGCTCCTCCTGATGTTGCTGGCGACATTGATGTTCAATGCGGGACTAGGCGTCAAAATGTCCCATCTCACCTCGCTGGCCAAGAGAACACGTGTCTTGTTTGCGGGGCTTGCCGCGAATCTCATCATCCCCATGACGTATATTTTTCTGGTCACGCTTATCATGCGACTGTGGTATGAGCCGGAGGAAGCGCAACACATTCTCATCGGATTGGCCTTGGTGGCCGCTATGCCGATCGCGGGGGCTTCAACCGCCTGGGCACAGAATTCCAATGGAAATCTGGCGTTGAGTTTAGGGTTGGTGCTCGCCTCGACCGTACTCAGTCCTGTATTGACGCCTGTTGCACTCAATGTGTTCGGGGAGATGGCGACGGAGGAATATCAGAAAGTCATTCAGAATCTTGCGGCCTACGGATCAGTGACATTCCTGGGTTTGTGGATCGTCTTTCCCTCTCTACTGGGTCTGAGCGTACGTCTGGTCGCCCCTGAAGCACAACTCACGGCGCTCCTGCCGATCATCAAACTCGTCAATTCTATGGTCTTGTTGCTGTTAAACTACTCGAATGGATCGGTGTCGCTTCCGCAGGCGGTGGCGGATCGTGATTACGACTTCTTGGCGGTGACCTTGGCCATTACTGTGGGTCTCTGTATGACGGCCTTTTCATCCGGCTATGGGTTGAGCCGACTCTTCAAGGTTGATGCGGCTGAACGGGTTTCACTCATGTATGGGCTAGGGATGAATAACAACGGGACCGGATTGGTCTTGGCGTCGCTTGCCCTGTCCGCCTATCCCCGTGTCATGGTGCCCATCATTTTTTACAACATCGTGCAGCATTTGGTGGCCGGAGGGGTGCACGAGGTCATGGGACAAAAGAGTGAGGAGCGAAATGTCACAAGGACGTGAGGTGGGTGGCTCAGTCAATCGTGATGAGTGATGCCTGGCTCTAGATTGTGGGTTGATGCAGAACGCGTAAGCGAGGACGGTACGGTAGGGATCAGACTACGTTCCCAGGAGATTCCCTTACGTACAGTACGCGGCGAGGGAAACGCCTGCGCGATGATCCAGGAGGCAGCGGCATGGCTCTTGACTCATCAAGAAATATTGTTATGTTCTCCCTCATGGGTGATCGGGCTCTCTTGACCAAGAATGCCGTCGTGCTGTTTCATGCTCTGTCGGATGAGACCAGGCTGGCGTTGCTCGATCGCTTAAAAGACGGAGAACGCTGTGTTTGTGAGTTGACGGATGCGATGAAGGCAAGTCAGTCGCGGCTGTCGTTTCACCTTAAGGTGCTCAAGGATGCGGGGTTAGTCGAGGATCGTCGGGAAGGTCGGTGGATGTATTACTCGCTGAGTGTTCAGGCGATAGAGGAGCTGGAAGACCTGGTGTGCGCGCTCAAGAAGGCGGCAAAATCTGCTCGTGTCACGGGGCGCTGTTGTTAATTTCTTAGTCCTTGTTGATCAACATTTCTTGATAGGAGGTGTGTCATGTCGGATGACCAAACTCTGAAAGGTGAGATTAAGGCCAGATATGGGCAGGCTGCGTTGCAGGCGCAACGGCAGGAGCGGCGAGGCTGCTGCGGGACTGGTACGGTATTGGAGGCGGGGAAACTTGATCCCATTACCGGCGGTCTTTATGCGGATCAAGAGATCGCCGAGATTCCAGATGATGCGCTCTATGCCTCGCTTGGTTGTGGTAATCCGACGGCATTGGCTCAGATTGCTTCGGGCGAAACGGTGTTGGATTTGGGATCGGGCGGCGGTATCGACGTATTGCTGTCGGCGAGGCGAGTCGGACCGACAGGCAAGGTCTACGGATTGGATATGACCGACGAGATGTTGGAACTGGCGCGGGCCAATCAGACAAAGGCCGGCGTGACAAATGTGGAATTCTTGAAAGGTGATATCGAGCACATTCCTTTGCCCGATAACTCCGTTGATCTCATTATTTCAAATTGTGTCATCAATCTGTCGCCGGATAAGGACCTGGTGCTGGCCGAAGCCTTCCGTGTCTTGAAGCCGGGAGGCAGACTGGCCGTATCGGATATCGTGGTCCGAGGGGAGATTCCTCGTGCAATTCGGCACAACGTTGAACTGTGGGCTGGGTGCGTTGCCGGAGCGTTGGAGGAGCGGGAGTACGTCACGAAACTTGAGCGAACGGGGTTTGAGCAGGTTTCAATCGAACCGACCAGGGTCTATACGGCAGCCGATGCTCGAGAGCTTTTTGAAGGGACAGAGATGGATCTTGATGCCGTTGCGCCGGTCGTCGATGGGAAGTTCATCAGTGGCTTTGTACGGGCGACCAAGCCAAAAATGAGCGAAGCCTCCTGCTGTTCCACGACCTGCTGTTCATAATAGGGTGACGAATGTCTGTGTGATGAATCAAGGGTCTATCAATGAATGCTCTGATGCCTGCATCAGGGCTCGGTGATGAGATGGCCGCCCGGGTGTTCTTCACCGTCAGCCCAATGGGAGACGGCCTGCACCATTTCTTCGAGCCGCTGGGCGGCGAGGCCGAATACGGTATCGAGGGGATACAGCCCGTCGAGGCCTCGTTCGCCGGCTGCCACGCCGGTGAGCAGTTCAATCGCTTCCTCAATCGTATTGACCGCATAGACGGCGAAGTGGCCTGATTCGACTGCCTCCACCACATCGCGGCGTAGGGCAAGATGCTTGGTGTTGCGGGCTGGAATAATCACGCCTTGTTTCCCGGTCAGACCCTTTCGTGAACAGGACTCAAAAAACCCTTCGATTTTTTCGTTGACGCCGCCGATCGGTTGGACCTCACCCAATTGGTTGACGGAGCCGGTGACGGCAAGCCATTGGCGAACCGGCAGGTCCGCCAAACTGGAGAGAATGGCGATCAGTTCGGCCACGGCGGCGCTGTCCCCTTCCACTTCCGAATAGGTCTGTTCGAAGGTCAATGTCGCGCTCATGGCAAAAGGATGCGCGCCGGCGAATTTCCCGGCGAGATAGCCGGCCAGGGTCAAGACGCCCTTACTATGGATCACGCCGGCCAATTCGGCTTCACGTTGAATATCAATAATCCCCTTCGTGCCGACAAAGGTTCTGGCCGTAATGCGAGTGGGGCATCCGAAGGCATAGTCACCCAACTGATAGACGGAGAGTCCGTTGACTTGGCCGACGACCTCGCCGTCTAGTGCGACCATCAATGTGCCTTCTTTGATCTCATCTTGAATCCAATGTTCGGCCAAATTCGATCGGTGACGTTTATGTGTGACGGCGGCATCGACATCCGCCCGAGTCACGAAGGGGTGGCCGTCCTTTCTGGCCCAATAGGCGGCTTCACGGATGAGGTCACTGATCAGGCTGAACCGGAGCGAGAGGCGATCATGCCGATCGGCGAAACGAAGCCCTTGTCGGATCACTTCCGATACCGCATCGGCACTGAAATGAGGCAGCCCTTCTTCCCGGCAGAGTTTGGAGATGAACCGGGCATATTGGCGGTCCTGCTGCTCGCTGCGCACCACTTCCGTGTCGAAATCTACTTTGACCTTGAAGAGCTTGCTGAAGTCTTCCTCATGGGTCTGAAGGAGGTGATAGACCATGGGCGGCCCCACCATGATCACCTTCACGTTGACCGGGATCGGTTCCGGTCGTAACCCTGCCGTCGCGAATCCGTAGAATTCGCCCGGATCTTCGATCGTGAGCTCTCCTGTTTTGATCACACGTTTCAGCGCATCCCACGAGAACGGCTGACGAAGCGTGTCCATGGCGTTCACGATCAAGTAGCCGCCGTTTGCCTGTAGGACGGCCCCTCCTCGAATCTCCATGAAGTCGGTGTACATCACGCCCATGCGGGCCCGCCGCTCGATCTTGCCGATGAGATTGGTGTAGGTCGGGTGAGATTCGTCGATAACCGGGGCGCCGCTCTGCGGGTCATGTTCGACGATGAGATTAACAAGAAATCGTGTCAGGTCGGGCCTGCGGAATTCGAGGCCGGGAATGGCGACCGGTGGTCCTTCGTGCGGGAGAAAATCTTTGTAGTGATGGAGGATATTGTCCCGTACCCGTTCAAGATAGGCTGCCACCGCCTGCACATCTTGATAGGAGCGCCGCATGGTTTCATAGCGCCCTTCCAAGACATTGGCAACGACTTGACGGTCCAGGTGCCGCAGCTGGTGTTCACCTTCTTTTTCAAGGCTATGGATACGCATATGGAATTCACGGATCTCGCCTTCCAGCCCCTTGCGTCGTTCGGTCAAGTCGTGCTGTTCTTCTTCCGTCATCGCCTCGATCTCAGCGCTCGTCATGGGATGGCCGGCTTTGAGGGGAACAATCCCGAAACCGACGGAGGTTTCTTCGAAACCAAACCCCCGTGTTTTGCTGATATTCGTCAACTCACGGAAGAGCAACTTTTTTTTGGAATCGATGTCCTCCTGCAGTTTGGCCTTGGTATCGAGGTATTTTTTGCTTTCAAATGCCAAAGGAATGTCACGCTGCAATCCCTCGATAAAGGCAGCCATCTCCCGCTTGAACAGGCATCCTTGTCCCGCCGGGAGCGAGAGACAGGTGGGGCGTGACGGATCCTGGAAGTTATTGACGTAGCACCAATCAGACGGAGCAGAAGCTGTCCGGGCAAGCCTGGTGACCATTTGCCGGACCAACGTGCCTTTTCCTGTGCCGGCCGGCCCCGAGACATAGAGGTTGAATCCTGAGCTTTTCATGCTCAGGCCGAATTCCATCGCTTCTATGGCCCGTTCCTGCCCGATAATTTCGGCAAGAGACTCCAACTCACTGGTATCCTCCAAGCCAAGTTGCCCGGGGTCGATAATGGGAGCGAGCATGGAGACGGGAACTTTAAATTTATCCATAGTCGACTATGACAGTTTTAATGCAAGGGGAGGGGGAGGTGAGACCACTGTTGCTTGAGGACCCTTCTTCCCTTCTTCGAGACCAAAGACCACTTCTGTCCCGTCTTCAACCTCTTCGAATGTCAGACCCTGCAACGCATTGGCATGGAAATAGACCTCACCGCCACCTTCTTCCAGGATGAACCCATATCGTTCTTTCGGAAAGAGCTTACAGACCACGCCGTGACATGGGGGCATCGGCGGGAGTCGAACCTCCGTCCGAGCCCGTTTTTCACGGTATTTTGTGAGTTCGATGTCGGCGGCGGCAAAGGCCTTGCGGATGGCTTCCTCGAATGTTTTCTCTTCTTTTCTGGCCGTGATGGTATGGCGTCCCGGCAGTGACACGACGATGAGTGCCTCCGCGACGTTCGAGAGTTTCTTGTGGTGTCGATTTTTGGTCAACGTGACTCGACCGTGAATCAGATCATCGTGCCCCCGTTGCAGGTCGTCCATGCGGGCCTCGATCTCGGTTTTCCAACGTGGGGTCATGTCTACATTGCGGCTCTCAATTTCCAGATCCATGGTGCCTCCACAAATGTACAGATCCTATTGTATAGCTTTGGGAGAGCAGCAAACGATATGCCGTCTTTTCAATCAAATGGAAGAGGTGGCTAAGAGAATTATCTGCCATATTTGCGATGCTTCAGCTACTACCTTGCCAGCCGGAGCACAATCGTATCAGCCGCTATGGCGCATTTTCCCACAGTGACTGTTTAACCAGTGAGGCTGAATGCACCATTTGGGGGACGGTTAGGGGTGAGCAGTAAGGGGTGAGGCGTATGGGAACGGGTGAGGAGTCAGGAGTGAAGGGTAAAGGGTAAGGAGTCCAGAAGGGGCGAAGAGTAAGGGGTAAGGCATATGGGAATGGGTAAGGAGTTAGGAGTAAAGGATAAGGTGTGGGGGGGCCGTGAGGAGTCAGGGCAAGGTACAGTGTTGAGTTGCTTGGGAATGGGATGTGGGTTGATACGCAACTGGGCGCAGGGTTTTCCAGTGGAACATGACTTGCGAGGGATGAGTATATGCCAACATTGAGCAAGCAAGCCTTGCAGCAGTATCTCCGTGATCAGTTTGGGCCTGAAGCGATGTTGCTGTCGTGTGAAGTGATCGGCAAGGCCAGTTCGAAAGGAGAACAGAAACGGTATGGGTATGGGACGCCGGTAAAATTGACATTTAGGGTCGGCCGTCGGCAGCAATCCGCCGTGCTGGAAACCATGAGGCCTGGCCCCTTTGGGCATGAGCACATGGCTGATCGTGCACAAGCGATGCTGTGGGACTATGATTCATACGGTCGGCTCCCACGTCATGTGAAGACGCTGGATGTGGGAGTGTTTGATGAAAGGCAGAGGCTGCGTTCCGTTGCAGATGCCCGAGAATTCTTTGTGGTGAACGAATGGGCGGCGGGGGCGAGCTATCATCTGGACCTTGATCGCCTCGCAAAAGGTAAGGCGCTACGTCCCTTGGATCGACAGCGCACCATTGCGCTTGCGGGGTATCTTGCTCGGATCCATGCCACAAAACGGAAAGACGCGGATCTCTACAAACGTCGACTTCGAGAATTGCTCGGTCACGGCGAATGCATTATGGGGCTGACGGACAGCTATCCCAAGAAGTACGACTTTATTACCAGCGACCTCTTGCGCACGATCGAAGACGCATGCAACCAGTGGCGCTGGCGATTGCACGACAAAGCCGGGCGGTTGTCCCAAGTGCACGGGGATTTCCATCCGTACAATGTCTTGTTTGAAAAGGGGACGGATTTTTCCGTCTTGGATCGGTCGCGCGGAGAATGGGGCGAGCCGGCTGATGACGTGACCGCTATGACGATCAATTATCTGCTGAGTTCGTTGATTCGATGGGGAAAACTCCGGGGGCCGTTTGAAGTCCTGTTTCGGTTGTTTTGGGATACCTACTTGGAGGCCAGTGGGGATACAGGCGTAACGGGAGCCGCCGCACCGTTTTTTGCGTTTCGTGGATTAGTTGTCGCCAGTCCGGTCTGGTATCCCAAACTATCGATCGATGTCCGTCGTCGTCTCTTCCGCTTTATTGAGAACGTCCTTGATGTTCCGCGGTTTGATCCAAACCGGGTGAATGAATACTGTGAGTGATCAGTGATCGGTGAACGGTGATGGGTGAAGATACGCAAGAACCAGTGTCTCCTGCTCACGCATCACGCATCACACATCACGGTTCGGCCTTCGCCATTTGGCTCACCGGCCTTCCGGCCTCAGGAAAAAGCACCATTGTGGCGGTGTTAAAACCGCAACTCGAAGATCTGGGTTGCGTGGTCGAGGTCTTGGAGTCCGACATGGTCAGACGGATTTTGACGCCGACGCCGACCTATTCCCATGAGGAGCGGGATCTCTTCTACCGGGCGTTGGCGTTCATGGGGGCAAGGCTGGTCGCGCATGGAGTGACGGTAATCTTCGACGCGACAGCTAATCGGAGGGTCTATCGCGACTTTGCGCGTGGTCTGATCCAAAACTTCATCGAAGTGGCGGTGGAATGTCCGTTGGAACTGGCCATGCAGCGGGACTACAAAGGAACGTACCAACGTGGCCAGCGAGGCGAATCTGCGACGGTTCCAGGATTACAAGATGCCTACGAACAGCCGATCAACCCAGAGGTCAGGGTCGATACGACGAAGATGGTGGCGAATGATGCGACGGAGATGATAATGAAAATTGTAAAGGACCTTGGATAGACCATTACATCTAGGTATGCGTTAAACTTGATTGTTTTGGTAATTGATCCAGCCACAGTTTCCTCTCGCCACATTTCAGCTGACAGTCTTGTGCTAGACTTACTGATTATTATTTGTTTATCAGCCAAGCGAACTATGTCCTCTGAACAGCTTGCGAAAGCGGCACGGTTATATGACGAGAAGCGCTATGAAGATGCCTTGGCGCAATATGCCTTGCTGGCTGAACAAGGTGATGAATTTGCTGCTCGCTGGGCGGGATGGATGATTCATAGAGGGTGTTGTGCTCGGAACGATCCTCAGGAAGCGATTCGTTATTATGAGTTGGCAGCTGCGTCTGGATCTTATGTGGCATGGTTTGATCTGGGTAGTATGTATGCCCAATTGGGAGAAGATCAGAAAGCTGTTGAGTGGTATGAGAAATCTGCAACAGAGGGGTATCTACCTGCGTTGTATAGATTGGGACGGTGTTATCAATTTGGCAGAGGCATAAGTCTGAATGAGGAAAAAGCTGCCGCATATTTTGAGGAAGCTGAGAGCCAGGGGCACATCTTTGCAAAAAGTTGGCAGATGCGCCGTCAATTGGCGCGAGACTATGGCCAAATGTTGGGATGGGTGTTTTACAAGCTCTGGTGTTTCAAGCAGGCGAAGTTGATTGCAAAGATTGTCATGGCTGAGGATGGTATTTAAATGGATGAACGCCTAATCAAGTAGCCGAATTCTGAGCCGAATTACACCAGGAAGAACTCATGGCCGATTGGGATCGGCTGCAAAGCGGCCATAAACCGGTGCCTATTGCCCCATTGACGTAGAACGGTCATGAACCATCCTATTTATCAAGTGCGGGCTGTTGAGATTGTCGAACCGTATACGTTGCGAGTGCAGTTTACCGACGACACGCAGCAAATCGTTTACCTTAAACCGGTTCTTGCCGGCGAACTGTATGGTCCGCTGCTGGATCTCCAGTTGTTTAATCAGGTGACGGTTGATCCAGAGATCCAAACCCTGGTATGGCCGAACGGCGCAGATTTCGATCCAGCGACGTTGCACGATTGGCCTGAGCACAAAGACGCCTTTGCCGCCCGCGCCAGAGAATGGGAACGCGTATCCGCCTGACGAACTCCCCTCGCATTGACCCGCACGGTCGGAAAATTTCTTCTGATCAGACTCGTTTCAAATACTGCTTGAACCACCCGCAGGCATGTTCCGCCGCTTGTTCCAATGTGCCTGGTTCTTCGAAGAGGTGTGTGGCACCGGGGACGATGATCAGTTTCTTCTCACAGATTAGTCGTTCATACGCTCCTTGATTCATCTCGATAACCGGTTGATCCCAGCCACCGACGATCAAGAGCGTCGGTGCGGTGACTCGATCAAGATAAGATTCGGCCAGATCGGGCCGTCCTCCGCGTGACACGACAGCCTTCACATTCGACGGTTCTCTCGCAGCGACTTGCAACGCGGCTCCGGCACCGGTGCTCGCGCCGAAATAACCAATGCCGAGATGGCTTGTCTCCGGTTCTGCTTGAAGCCATCTTTTGGCCAGCAGAAGGCGATCGGCCAGTAGGTCGATGTCGAACACCTTCCGTCGGTCATTGGCTTCGTCTTCCGTCAGCAGGTCGAGGAGCAGCGTGGCCAGATTGTTGTGCTGAAGGTGACGGGCCACGAAATTGTTGCGCGGGCTGAACCGTCCGCT
>JAOUPN010000275.1 GCA_029879905.1 Nitrospira sp.
GGTCTGAACGAGTTGCCCCATGATCGATTTGGCCATATTGCTTGGCACGGCGAAGCCGATTCCCATATTGCCGCCGCTCTGGCTGAAGATGGCCGTATTGATCCCGACCAACTCGCCACGAACATTGACCAAGGCGCCGCCTGAATTCCCGGGATTGATCGCCGCATCGGTCTGAATGAAGTCCTCATACTCCGCAATCCCCGCCGCACGTCCCAGCGCACTGACAATGCCCAATGTCACGGTTTGGGTTAATCCGAAGGGGTTCCCCACGGCCAAGACAAATTCTCCCACTTCCAGCTGATCCGAATCGGCCCAGGCTACAGTCGGTAATCCCGTCGCGTCGATCTGCACCACGGCGACATCTGTTTTCGGATCGGTCCCGATGAGCTTTGCCTTGAACTCCCGCTTGTCCGACAGGGTGACACGAATCTCATCCGCCTTTCCGACCACATGATTATTCGTAATAATCAACCCGTTCGATTCGACGATGACGCCGGAACCCAGTCCCCGCTCTTTTCGATCCTTCGGCTGTTGCTCGAATCGTCGGAAAAATTCGTCCCCAAAAAACTTCCGAAAAAATGGATCGTCAAACGGAACTCCCTGCTGACCGTCGCCTCGTCCGCCTGTTTTCGTCGCATAGATATTGACGACTGCAGGCTTCACCGCCTTGGCAATCTCTACGAAGGTCTGTCCGCCCCCACCGGACAACGGAGGTTGAGGAGCCGTGGCAACCGGCCTGGCAAGCGGAACAGAAGACGTGTCAGGCACCGCATGCCCGTTCGACATCCAATTAAGATCCGACGCCACCACGAAGCCGATAATGATCCCGGCCGTCAGCAAGATGGCTGCGACAATCCACCCTCGACCTCCCCGTTGAGGTCGCCGATCAAAATCCAGCTGGTCCATAGCGTTGCGTCCGTCTTCGTGTGAGTCGTTCATAGGCTACTGATTCTCGCCTGCATAGATCCCCATAATGGTATGGAGGAACTTGATCGCTTCGGGTTTCTGCCGCTGGAAGGAGTTCCGCCCGATGATACTGCCGAACCCGCCGCCGGTGCGAATCGCCCGTGCTTCTTCAAATACGTGCGCATCCTCGCTCTTTGCGCCGCCGGAAAAAATCACGATCCTCCGCCCGTCAAACGCACTTTGCACGACATGCGCCACACGTTCCGCAAGAGTCCCGATCGGAATTTTGGCCGACTCATAGACCTTTTTTGCGGCGGCTTGTTCCAGATGTGCGGTCGGCAATTTCACTTTAATAATATGCGCACCGAGCTGGGCTGCAATTTGAGCCGCATACGTCACGACATCGATCGCCGTTTCACCTTCCTTGCTCAAACCCGCCCCCCGTGGATAGGACCAGACCACAACGGCCAACCCATGCGCCTTGGCCTGTGCGGAAATCACCCGCAGCTGTTCATACATCGCATGACAATGGGCGGAACCAGGGTAGATTGTAAACCCGACCGCCGAACATCCCAAGCGAAGAGCGTCTTTCACGCTGCCGGTCACAGACGGGCGAGGATCCTTCTCATCGTGCAACACATCATGATTGTTCAACTTCAGAATCAAGGGAATCTGTCCGGCAAACTCAGCGGCACCGGCTTCCAAAAATCCCAACGGGGCCGCATAGGCGTTGCAACCGGCATCAATGGCAAGCTGAAAATGGTAATGCGGATTGTAGCCTGACGGGTTGGGCGCGAAACTTCTCGCCGGCCCATGCTCAAACCCTTGATCGACCGGCAAGATGACTAACTTGCCGGTCCCACCTAATTTGCCGGACCGGAGCATACGTGCGATATTGGCCTTCGTCCCGGCATTGTCACTGCCGTACCAGCTCAGAATGTCTTGTACTCGGTCTCCCATACGATTCCTCCCAGATCACATGCCCTATAAGAAAGAAGAACGCAGCTAGGCACGTCCCTGAATATACGCCTCCGCCTGCTCGACATCGAGCCGACTGCCGATAATCAAGGGTACCCGTTGATGCAATTTCTTAGGCTCCACATCCATAATTCTCGATGTTCCTGTCGAGGCCTTTCCACCGGCCTGTTCGACGACAAACGCCATAGGATTCGCTTCATAGAGCAGTCTCAATTTGCCGTCCGGCTTGTCGGCTTCACCCGGATAGAGATAGATCCCGCCTCCGAGTAACAGACGATGCACGTCGGCGACCAAACATCCCGTATACCGGCTGCTATACGGACGTCCTGAGGGCTTGTCGGCGACTTTGAGGGAATCCACATACTTCTTCGTTCCCGGCGACCACTTGTGATAATTCCCCTCGTTGACGGAATAGACCTTGCCTTTGTCCGGAATCCTGATCTGTTCGTGCGATAACAGATATTCTCCTATGCCGGGTTCGAGTGTGAATCCATACACACCCTGACCGACGGTATACACCAACATGGTACTCGAACCGTACAACAGATAACCAGCCGCGACTTGTTCGGTCCCTCGACGCATTAATTCTCCGTCGGTGGGTGAACAATCGGACTGGCTGTGCTTCAGCACAGAAAAAATGGCGCCCAACGGCATATTGTTGTCGGTATTGGAGGAGCCATCCAGGGGGTCAAACAGCAGCATGTATTTGCCCTGAGACCAGTTGTCAGGCAACAGAATGGGCTTTTCCATTTCCTCCGAGGCCAAGGCACAAACATAGTCGCTATGTTGAAAGACTTTCACGAAGTCATCGTTGGCGATCGCATCGAGTTTCTTGACGATTTCGCCCTGGACGTTCGTGTCGCCGGTCGTTCCAAGAATATTGATCAGTCCGGCGCGCCGAAGATCTTGGGCGATCAACTTACCGACAAGACCGATTTGCGTCAGCAGGCTTGAAAACTCACCCGATGCCCCTGGATGCTCAGACTGAGCCTGAATGATAAACCGGCTTAAAGTAAGAGGAAATTCTCTCATCGTTTCGACAGTATAACGGGTTTGTCCCGCCTGAACAACAACCTAACCAAACCTACCCCACATTATTCGTGACGGTTCCGGGTAGAGCCCACTTGTGCCGAGATCTTTCTGCGGTTTGCAGGAGGAGCGTTCATCAATACGGTGGGTTAGCACTCGAGCGCACGTCTTGCCGTAGCTAACTCCTGTTCGATACAGGAACGGATCGCTGCCATGCGGGCGGGCGAGACGGCTTCAAACCGCAATACCAGTGCCGGCTGCGTATTCGAGGCCCGGATAAGCCCCCATCCATCCTCAAACACGGCACGAACACCGTCGATGGTGATGAGATCTCGAAGCCTGAGACGATCCGGGCCAAGCTCCTGTCCGGCCTTCAGATAGCTTTCGAAAGCCCGCTGTATCTCATGAACCACTTCAAACTTAACCGTATCGGGCAAATCAACGCGAATCTCAGGTGTGACCACCGTCTTAGGCAAGTCGGACACCAACGCCGAGAGCGGCTGTGCCTTTTTCGCCAGGATTTCAACAAGCCGGCACGATGCATACACCGCATCGTCATAGCCGAAGTATCGATCCGCAAAAAACATATGGCCGGACATCTCACCGGCCAACACCGCGGATTCTTCCTTCATCTTCGCCTTGATCAGCGAGTGGCCCGTCTTCCACATGATCGGCCGCCCCCCTCGTTCGGCGATATCGTCATAGAGACTTTGCGACGCTTTCACCTCCGAAATAACCGTCCCTCCCGGCTTCTCGGCCAAAATATCCCGCGAATAGACAACCAGGAGACGATCACCCCACAAGACCTCACCCTTCTCGTCCACGGCGCCGATTCGATCCGCATCGCCGTCATATCCGATCCCCACATCAGCCTGATGCGCCTTCACCGCCTGCATCAAGTCGGACAAATTCTCAAGGACGGTGGGGTCGGGATGATGGTTGGGAAATCGTCCGTCCAAATCACCGTACAATGTCGTAACCCTACACCCCAATAATTCCAAGGCCTCCTTGGCTACCAAGGACGCCGCGCCGTTCCCGCAATCGATCACCACATGCAGACCGGAAGCATCGACGGAAGAAAAACTCTTTTTGAGATAGGCCAAATAGTCCGGGATGATCGGATGTTCGGAGAGACGCCCGGTTCCCGACACAAACGAGCCACGCTCCATCACGCGACGGAGTTCCTGAATCTCCTCCCCGTGAATCGCCCCCTTACCCACACAAATCTTGAACCCGTTGTACTCCGCCGCATTGTGGCTGCCGGTAATCATGATGCCCCCCTCGACCGGCAGGGTGAACAGAGAGAAATACACCAGCGGCGAGGTGCACACACCGATATCGATGACGTTCAGCCCGCCATCCAGCAATCCTTTCGACAATGCCCTATGCAGACCAGGCGAGCTCAGCCTCCCGTCGCGGCCAAGTGTGATCGTGGTCACACCACGTCCGCTCACATAGGTGGCGTAGGCACGCCCCACCCGTTCGGCCAAGTCTTCAGTCAGTTCACTGCCGACAATCCCGCGCAGATCGTATTCTCGGAAAAGGCCCATGAGGTCTCCTCAAATAGATGCCAAGCTGATAAGGACGACAATCTGACAGTGTGACCGCCTATCATTCCATCCTCGTGTCAGCCTGTATGCTTGTTCGCTTGTAAGCCGTCAGCCTTTTGCTATCCTGCCGTAATCATCCTTAAACCGCACAATATCGTCCTCACCCAAATAGGAACCGTTTTGCACTTCGATGATATGCACGGTCTCGTGCCCGGGATTTTCCAATCGATGAGTAGTTTCAACCGGAATGGCGGTACTTTGTCCGATGCCCAAGTCGAACACCTCATCACCCCTGGTGACTCGTGCTGTTCCGGCGATCACCACCCAATGTTCGCTACGCCGATGATGCAATTGGAGGGACAGCCGTCCGCCGGGATTGACGGTGACACGCTTGACCTTGAATCCCGGCCCCTCTTCCAAGACCGTGTAGGATCCCCAGGGCCGTTGAACCGTCAGATGCTCCAGATGTTCCGGGGCCTGTTGCCGTTTCAGTATCTCGACGACCTGTTTGACA
>JAOUPN010000276.1 GCA_029879905.1 Nitrospira sp.
GTGAAGACACAATGACAAAAGCGGCGGGAATACCGCCACCTTAGGTTTCGGCAAGAGGAAAACCGTCAGGATTGACGACAGCTATACATACACTGCCGTCAAGTGTTTGACAAAACAGACAGGGCTAGCAAGCTGTGCCCCCCCGTCTTTGATTCATGAACCGTGAAACGTGAAGCCCCCCGGCCGCAGCAAGGGGCACGACAAGACTAAGGTCGAGGTTAACGTAAACTTTGAATTTGCTCAGCCTTAGCCTCAACCTTGACCTTCAACATGCCGGCGGGATTTTTTAAGAAACCTGCTAGAGAGGCAGGCTTTGTTGTATATGCGTTCGTGGATCAACCCCTCGGCGTTTGAGCTTTTCCACAAGCGTTGTTCGGTTGAGATGAAGCAGCTGAGCCGCTTTGGTCGTGACGCCATTGGCTTTCCGTAGCGCTTCGATAATGAGGTTGTTTTCATACTGTTCGACTTCTCGGGTGAGATGAATGCCGTCTTCGGTAAACCGGATAAACTGCTCTTTCAGCTCCGGAGCGACCTGCCGACGGGAGATCTTTTCAGGAAGATCGGCGGTCTCAATGACCCCATGCTTCTTTAAGACAACCATCCGTTCGACCATATTTTCCAATTCCCGAATATTCCCTGGCCACTCATAGTTGGACAACAGACATAAGGCGTCCGGATCGATCCCTGAAATCTGCGTATGTTTGGTTTGGTTGAAGCGAGTCAGGAAATGGTCGAATAATAGAGGGATGTCGCTACGGCGCTCTCGTAGCGGAGGAATGACAATAGGAATGACATTGAGCCGGTAAAACAGATCTTGGCGAAACCGCTTTTCCTCGACCAACGTCTCCAGATCCTGATTGGTTGCCGCGACGATGCGCACATCCACCTGAATCGTTCGATTGCCTCCGACACGCTCAAAGGACCGTTCCTGCAACACCCGCAGAAGTTTGACTTGGAGCGGAAGACTCATTTCCCCGATTTCATCAAGGAAAATGGTCCCGCCGTTCGCCATTTCAAACCGGCCCATCCGCGTGTGAGTGGCTCCTGTAAACGCGCCCTTCTCATGGCCGAAGAGTTCGGACTCCAGCAGATTTTCCGGGATCGCACCGCAATTGACCGGGACCAAGGGACGATCCTTCCGCGTGCTGTTGAAATGCAGCATGCGGGCCACCAGTTCTTTTCCGGTGCCGCTTTCGCCTTGAATCATCACGGTGCTGTCGCTGTCTGCGACTTTCTGCACAAAGTCCAAGACCTGTCTGATCGGCTCGCTGGTACCCACCAATTGCTCAAGCCGATACTGTTCACGAACCGCTTTGCGCAAGAGATGATTCTCCTGACGCAACCGGTACATCTCGACAGCCTTGCGAACCACGACCACGACAGTCTCCGGCTCAAACGGCTTGGTAATGAAATCATAGGCACCGGACTTCATCGCGCGAACCGCGGTTTCGATCGTCCCAAATCCGGTCACCATAATAGGGATGATTTTCGCATCAAGCCTTGCGAGACGATCAATGATACTGATTCCGTCGATGTCAGGAAGCTGCAAATCGGTCACCACGATGTGGACCGGCATGCTCTTTGCCATCTGCAAGCCCTCGGTGCCGTTGGGAGCAACAGACACGGTGTAGCCTTCCAGCGTCAAGGTCTCTAGCAGAACCTCCCGAACAACCGGGTCATCTTCTATGACAAGGATATGCGTCTGACTCATCGACGAGGACCTCACAATCTCATGACCGAATAAAAAGGTAGAATAATAGTGTTATCCCACCAATGCAAGGTTTAACAATGCAAAACCTGCGCCGCAAAAACAATACGGCCGATCGAATATGACGTTTCTTGACAGTCTCTCTAGGCTGTTGATACTGTGCGGGTGCATTTCGTGTGTTGGATACGTGGTGCACAGCCGGGCTGGCGTAGCTCAATCGGCAGAGCAGCGGTTTTGTAAACCGCAGGTTGGAGGTTCGATTCCTCTCGCCAGCTCCAAACCGCACTTCGTGCGTGCCGACGACCAAACCAAGCTTGCTCGTACCGCCGCCTCTTCAGGCGTAGACTCTCTTCATTATCGGCGGCGGATATACACCACACGTAATCTTCTGGTTTTATCCACCAAGCTTGCTCGACCCGGAGCGCTTGTGATGCGCGCGACGGGATAAAACCCACCAGTATCCGCCTCCATCGGGCCGCCGCCTCACCAGGCGAAGCCTCTCTTCATTATCGGCGGCGGAGAGACACCTTCAACAAGTCCTTCGTTCGAACCTCCAACCAGGGGTGCCGAAGGGGATGTGTCCCATTCGTGGGGAGCATGCGAGGGGGCTGGCCCCTTCTATAGGATTTGGGAGGCAGGCTTCAGAGCCGACCCGGCGACGGTTGGACGGTTCGATTCCTCTCGCCAGCTCCAAACCAAGCTTGCTCGACCCGGAGCGCTTGTGATGCGCGCGACGGGATACATACCGCATGCGCGAAGCCAATTCGCTTTTGTTCTTGGCGACGGGATAAACTCCACCAGGATCTTTCTCCGCAGACTAAGTGGCCATCAGGCGGAGCCTCTCCCCATTGAAATCGCCGGAGAAGACACATCAAGCAATCTATTTCTTTGTACCCACCGACGACTATTTAACCCAAATTTCACAGTTGACTGCTGGCTTCTTGTCATTCCCGCGTGTTTTTAGCGGGAATCCAGGAAGTCCGGAATATATGAATACCCGCTTCCACACCACAAATGCCGACATAGGAGAAGGAAAGACACAAGGAGCAGTAGCAACGACGGAATCTGGGGATTTAGTAAGACGGCTGACGGCGGATATACTCCACACAAATTTCTTTTTGGCAGGGCTTAGTCGGCAGTCCTTTAACACTTTTCAACATGCACTCTCAGCAGAAAGGCGACAGGAAAACCACCGATATATGATCACCGCTCCACGATCTGCACCCACGGAACACGGGCGAAGTGCTTACGATCATAGGTAAGGATTTCTGTAAGGCCCTGCTCTTTCATATAAAAGGCGTTATAGGCATCGATGAAATCGATGTTCGCGTGCACATAGAGATCCAGCGCCATAAAGAGCAGCGGGGCTTCCGGACAGTAGAGATTAGGCGTGTTTAAGATTTTCTCGACTTTTGCAGCGACATCCGGTTTTTCCAATCCATAAAACGATTCGAGCGTCCAGACAATCTCAGCAATCACCAGCAAACTGGTTGCCAATTTGACTTTCCCACGTAAGGCATCACGAAAGAGGCTCTCTGCTCGTTTGGCTTTGGCCGGATCGTCGTTAGTGAGAAAACGAAGAAAGACATTCGTATCGACAAAGATACTAGCCATGTCCGGCCACCTTCTTGGCAACGGATTGCCTTACCGATCGGCGAATCTTTTCGAAATCTTCCGGACGCGCCGATGGCTTGACCGAGCCCTTCAGATCAAGAATGGTCCCTTTGACGACTTTCAAGACCACTTCCTCGCCCCGCATCACAAACAAGACCTTTTCTCCTTCTTTGACGCCCAAACGGTCACGAATTGCCTTGGGAATTGTGACCTGCCCCTTCCGAGTGATCGTAGACTCCAACATTCCAACCCCCACAATTAACGTAGTACTTTTATACTTTAGTCCTACCTTAACGGCCAGTCAACCATAGCTATTGTAAAGTCTTACCTTGCTCTCGACTTGAGCATGGTGTCTACAAATGACCATGTGTCACTCGAAGTCTATGGCATGCGCAGAACACGAGGATGCGTCACGATTCGGAAGAACTCAGAGATAACTCCCCAGGTCGTCCACACACAGATTGTTGGCACCACCATTGCCCCAAGAGATCCCGGCATACCCTGTGCGCAGACACATCTCCATCCGCGTATAGACCAGAATATTCGTATCAGGGTGCCTATCGCTAAGTGATCAGCAGCCCATTTTTCCAGCGGCTACACCCTCGTATCTGCTTCTATTGAACAGCGTGCGCTGGGGTTGCCATTGTTTCTCGCTCCACTCCATACGGCGGCTCAGGGTAATACTCTAAGACCTGTTGCACGGCACGGGCATGATCAGCCCCATGCATCTGCCCCACCAGCCACAGAGCCATATCGATTCCCGCGCTCACTCCGGCACTCGTAACCACTTTCCCATCGGCCACATAGCGGACGTGATCGAGCACCGTCGCTTCCTTGCGCGCGCGCAACGGCTCAATAGCCATCGCGTGACTGGTGATCTTGCGTCCTTTGGCAGGGCCGGCTGCAAGGAGGATCGACGCGCCGGTACAGACCGATGTCGTCCACGTGCAATGTTTACTGGCCTTCTCGACCCAGGCCAGTAACTCCATATTGTCGTTCTGAGGAGTCGGTTCAGCCGTACCAGGCACGACGAGAAGATCAGGAAGGGGTGCGCCGGCAAAGTCATGATCGGGCAGTACCCGGAGGCCTCCCAGGCATGTCACGGGATCTTTCGACGGCGCGACGAGATAGAGTTCATCGTTTCGCTTGGCCAGCCAGTTAGATGCGAAAAACACATCCTTCGGGCCCACGAAATCGAGTTCGGCCACACCATTATAGATAAGGAACGCAATCTTGAACGTCATGAGTTAGCCCTCCTTCTTGTGAGATCCAGTAGTGCGGAACCGCTGCTGAAAGTCTTGAGGAGTGATCCCCCTGTGCCGTTGAAATGCCCGCCGCAATTGTTCGCGTCCAGTAAACCCACAGTCCCGTGCAGCCACATCCAGAGAGACCGTGGTCGACTCCAACAGACGGACGGCATGTTCCAATCGAAGTTTCTCCAGGTAATGAGCCGGAGTATCGCCGGTCTCCGCGACGAAGACACGTGCGAACGTCCGTGGGCTCATGGCCGCCCGCTCGGCCATCATTTCCACTGTAATCGGCTTGTGGTACTGTGCCGCCAGCCATGCCAATACCGGCGCCAGCCTCCGCCCCTCCACCGATTGGGCTTGCAGACTCATGCTGAATTG
>JAOUPN010000277.1 GCA_029879905.1 Nitrospira sp.
GCGACAGCACGGCGTGATTCCATCCGGCAGGGCCAGGTGCCGGCGCGCGGATTAAGCGAGGCAGGTCAATCCCGGCGGCGTATGAACCGTCGGCTAGCTGGACCAAGATGGGAATATCCACGATCGTCAACATCGGCAGATCGTTCAGGCTGTTTCCCAGTGCGAAGGTCGTCGGTGTCGTATGCGCATGTTGAGCCCATTGTCGGTAACAGGTGATGAGACGGCGAACGGCTTCTCCCTTGTCTTGATCGCCCATCACGTGATGAAAACGGTCGCCCTTCGTCCAGCGAAGTCCATGGTTGGTGACGGCTTCAGCAAGTATGGGTTCCGGTAAGCTCCGGTTTTCGACGATGAAGGGTTCGTCGTAGTCGCGTTGCTTTGATAAGATCGCGTCCTCTAATGAAAGGCCGGTTCGTTGCGCAACTTCGGTCACAGTCATATCTCCATATCCTCGCAAGGGAGTCCCGAGTTCATGCGCGATCCTTTTGAGGGCTTGGCGGAGCTGTTCATAGGGTATCCCGAGTTCGATGACGAAGTAGCGATCTGTTGTCATGGCATTTGGGATCGGAAATGGGAAATATGCTGTAGGGATCAAAACGGCGCCTCCGTTCTCCACAATGAACGGGTGGTGGTTGCCCAGGCGCGACCGGATCGGCTCGATTTCCGAGCGAGTTTTACTTGAGACGAGGACGACGGGAATCCCACGGCTACGCAGCATGTTCAATGCATGATCGGCGGCAGCGAAGGAGTAGGTATGACTGTCGAGTAATGTGCCGTCCAAATCCGTAAAGATGATGATGGACGGTGTGCCATGTCTATCGGTGCATGGAGCTTCCGGTTGGTTCATCTTGACGTGAGACCATATTGGGTGAAGATGCACGCGACGACATCGCCGCATCTTAATGAAATTCGAGTTCGTGTGAAAGGGGAACGCTTTTGTCGCGCCATATTGAGAGGGTGAGCGGTCGGGCCCAAGAATGTACAAAAACGATCTGGGATATCTTCTCCGGATGTGGCATGCTCTGTACTGAAAGACCCTCTGCGAGAGATTCACTAGGCTTCCGGGTTAGACCATCAACCCGTCACGCTGAGCGGAAGAGGAGAATCGCATGTCGGACTTCTTCCAAAACGGAGTGATCAGTGTGTTGCATCGCTTGGGATCTCCCAATGTGGAACAGTTGGAGGCCGAACTCGAACAGTATCGAAGTGCGAATCCCATTGCCTTGGTATTGCCCTGTCTCTATTCGGAACTTGAGGGGCCGGCTTTGTCAGGCATTCTCGACGAATTGAAGAAGGTCTCGTACCTCAATGAAATTGTCGTGGCCTTGGGCCATGCGTCGCCTCTCGAGTTTCGTCGCGCCAGAGACTTTTTTAAGGTGCTCCCGCAGCATGTGCGACTCGTGTGGGTGGATGGCAGTCGTGTTCAGGTCATTCTGAGAACCTTGGTTGAACGGGAGATCGATATCGGCTTGCCGGGAAAAGGCCAATCATGTTGGTTGGCCTTCGGCTACGTGCTGGCTCGTCAGGATAGTCACGTGATCGTGCTGCATGATTGCGATATCGTGAGCTATAAACGGGAGTATCTGGCGCGACTCTGTTATCCCGTCGGTAATCCCAATTTGGGCTATGAATTCTGTAAAGGTTATTACAGCCGTGTCACGGATCGGTTACATGGGCGCGTCACCCGTTTGTTTATGACGCCGATCATACGGTCCCTCCAGCAGCTGGTCGGAGATCAGGCGATGCTGACGTTTTTGGATAGTTTCCGCTACCCCCTTGCGGGGGAATTTGCCATGGTACGAGATCTTGCGTGGGTCAATCGAATTCCAGGCGATTGGGGGCTGGAAATCGGTATTTTAGGGGAGGTGTTTCGTAATTGTGCCTTGCGCCGAGTATGTCAAGCGGATATTGCGGATGCCTATGAACATAAACATCAGGCGTTGTCCCCGGATAATCCGGAAAAGGGGCTGTTGAAGATGAGCGTAGACATCACCAAGTCGCTGCTGCGTCATTTGTCCAGCCAAGGCATGGTGTTGGGCGATGCGGAATTGAAGACCTTACGTGCGACATACCTGCGAACGGCGGAAGAGGCGATTCGCCGGTATGAGGACAGTGCCGCCATCAACAGTTTGAAGTTTGATCGGCATGCCGAACGGTCGGCGGTGGAGACGTTTCTTCAAGGCATTAAGCTTGCCTCTGAAGTGTTCCTGAAGGATCCATTGGGTGTTCCCATGATTTCAAACTGGAGCCGTGTGACGGCCGCGGTTCCCGATGTGTTCGAACGCCTGCTGAACGCCGTAGAGGAGGATCAGCGGTGGGATCCGACCAAGTAGTGTCGAGTCACCCTCAACCGGTCTCGTCATCCGTCCCCCTCACGGCTGAGACTGAAGCCAGACTGCAGTCTGTGAACGAAGCCGAGATTCTTGTCGGCATTCCAAGTTACAACAATGTGGACACGATCGGCCATGTGGTCCGCGCCGTGAGCGCAGGCCTGGCAAAGTACTTTCCTGGACATCGTGCAGTGCTGGTGAACTCCGACGGTGGGTCGACCGATGGAACGGCGGAGGCGGTGTCTCAGGTGGTGGTCGATTACGGCGCCCTGCTGATCAGCGATCAGCAAAACCCGCTTCAGAAGATCATCACGCCCTACCAGGGGATTCCAGGCAAGGGGAGCGCATTCCGGACGATTTTTGAAATCGCACGCCGGGTCAATGCCAAGGCCTGTGCGGTTGTTGATTCTGACTTGAGGAGTATCACGCCCGAGTGGATTGAACTGCTGCTCAGGCCTATTCTTGAAGAGGGGTATGATTACGTGGCGCCGTATTACTTGCGCCACAAGTATGACGGGACGATCACAAACAGTGTGGTGTACCCGCTTACTCGGGCGCTGTACGGACAGCGGATCAGGCAGCCGGTCGGCGGGGACTTTGGGTTTTCCGGGCGACTGACCGAACATTACTTGGATCAGCATGTCTGGGGTTCGGATGTGGCGCAATTCGGCGTCGATATCTGGATGACGACCGAAGCCGTCGCAAGCGGGGCACGAGTCTGTCAAAGTTTTCTGGGGGCGAAAATCCATAATCCCAAGGACCCCTCTTCGGATCTCTCCGCCATGTTGATGCAGGTGCTGGGAGCAGTGTTCACATTGATGGAATCACACTATGGGGTATGGTCGAACGTGCAGGGATCCAGTGCGGTCAAGCTGTACGGGTTTCAATATGAAGTGGGTGTAGAGCCGATCAATGTGAACGTCGAGCGAATGATCGCGCTTTTTCGACAGGGATTAATCGATCTGGAGCCGATTTGGGAACAGGCGTTGGGTCGTGACATTGTGTCACAACTGAATTCGTTGCGTTCGGTTTCTGCGTCGGACTTTCGAATAACGGATGATCTCTGGGTCCGCGTGGTGTATGAAGCGGCCCTTGCGTATCACGATCGCCGCATACCTCGTGAGCACCTGATTAAGTCGCTGACGCCGCTGTATCTGGGACGCACGGCAACCTTTGTGTTGGAGACGCAAGGGTTGACGACCATGGAAGCGGAGGAGCGAGTCGAACAATTATGCCGCGTATTCGAGTTGAATAAATCCTATCTGATCGAACGGTGGAAGCCTGAGCGGCAGTAAGGCTATCCGCGCCCTTCGGTGAGAGGGACGGGAGGACATTCCTATGATGGATTTTATTCGGACTGCGCTGCTGGCGCCGTTGGAGCAGCTCGGTGTGCAGATTGTCGCGGTATTGCCCAATATACTGGCCTCCATCATCATCGTAGGGGTAGGATTTGTGGGGGCCTGGGGATTGGGCCATCTCGTCGAACGGGTATTACGTGTGGTGAGGCTGGATCAGCTGTGTGACCGACTCGGTGTCAATTCTGTGTTAGGTCGTGGAGGTGTGAAGGCTGATCCTTCATATCTCGTCGGGCGGGCCGCATATTGGGCCGTCGTCTTGTTTGCGGTGATTGCCGGTTTGGGAGCGCTCAACCTTCAACCCATCAACCATTTTGCTCAGTCGTTACTGGCGTACATTCCTCATGTGCTGATCGCGGGAATTATCCTTGTTGCGGGCTATCTGCTCTCGAATTTTGTCTCGCAGGGGGTATTGATTGCGGCAGTGAATGCCGGACTGCCGCCGGCTCGGCTGATTGCAAACCTCTCTCGTTGGGGCGTCCAATTATTTACGCTTGCAATGGCGCTCGAAGAGCTGGGGATTGCGGCAAGCGTGGTGGTGGTCGGGTTCGGGATTACCTTCGGCGGCGTCGTATTCGCCACCTGTCTGGCTTTTGGTCTCGGGGCGAAAGACATCGCTAAAGACTATCTTGAACGGACGTTGTCGACTCGAGGACGTGATCAATCTCCCGACGACTTGCACCATCTATGAACGGCATCGCATGGCTATGTCTGTTGGTACTGGCGACGGTCGGCTGTACCCAACCAGGGGAGCCATCAGGGCAGGGGACGACCGTGTTGGTCTTCAAGCACGGTCGATTGTCCGGCGACGGACCGGTCCTCTCCGACCTCCTGCGTGAATTCGAACAGTCCCATCCTGGTGTGGCGGTGCGGGAAGAACTGTTGCCCGCGTCTTCAGACCAACAACATCAGTACTACGCGATGAATTTGGACGGAGGGACGGTTCCGTTTGATCTGTTGGGAGTGGATACGATTTGGGTTCAGGAATTTGCAAAGGCGGGCTGGCTTGTATCACTGGACGACATCATGCCTCCATCCGAACGGGAGGAGTTTTTCACGGGACCGATTGATGCCTCGACGTTTCAAGGACGACTCTATGCGCTGCCTTGGTATATCGATGCCGGCGTACTGTACTATCGGCGGGATTTACTGGAGCGTTACGGTCTCGCCCCTCCGCAGACATGGCCGGAACTGGTGCATGCGGCCCAAGTGGTACTTGATGGAGAAGGCGACAACACCTTGGTCGGCTTTCTGTGGCAAGG
>JAOUPN010000278.1 GCA_029879905.1 Nitrospira sp.
GTTGGGTCCTTCTCGAAGATTTCGGCTGCATCAGCAGGTAACGTCGCCCAGGCTCCCTGTTGTAATTCAAAAGCGAGTTGGTCCGGTGCCCATCCTGCCACGCCGGCAAAGACACGAAAGGCCTCGTTCGGTTTGGGCTGAGCGATTAACTGTTCCAACATGTCCGGCGAGCCGCCGACATATACCCCATCAAATACTGATGTGACTCCGGGTTGCGGTTCTTTCAACCGCACCAACATGGTCATGCGGTTCGGTGAGACCGGTCCTCCGATGAATAGCCGGTAGGCGGTGCCTTTGAGCACGGCAAGGTCCGGCAGGGTTTGGGAAAGGAGGATGTTCGTGGGGCGGTTCAAGACGAGTCCGACTGACCCTTTTGGGCCATGTTCGATGATCAGTACGACGGTATGGCGGAAGTTGGGGTCATCCATAGAGGGATGCGAGAGCAAGATGATGCCTTTCGCGAGCGGCGCCTGTATGGGGTCAGTCTCCGCACAGGTTTGCGTCGCAAAGAGTGCCGTGAGACTGGCTCCAATCAGGAGGCTGATCAGGAATTGTCGCAGTGCGGTACTGAGGTGACGGGTAGGCGAGGGGATAAGTCTCAATGTGTGGAACACAGTCGCATCATGCAACATCGCCGCGGCATCCCGTGGTGGGCTGTATGTGAGGATGCCGGCGAAGGGTATATCAACTATGATGTTGCCACTGCTTGCCGATCATCCACCACTTCGATGGTGAAGCCCATATCTTTGATCATGTCCCAGACCTCCTGAGCCGGCGCGCCAGGTGTGGTCAGATAGCCGTTGACGAACAGGGAGTTGGCCGGGTAGAGCGCCAATGGTTGGAGACTGCGGAGGTTATGTTCTCGTCCTCCGGCGACGCGAAGTTCGGTCCTGGGATGCAGGAAACGGAACAGGCAGAGGACCTTCAGACAGCGCTGAGGCGTTAACTGGTCGATATTCTCAAACGGTGTGCCGGCCGATGGGCGGAAGGTGTTCAAGGGGACGGAATCCGGTTTGACATCCCGTAAGGCCATGGCTAGATCGATGAGGTCTTCATCCCGTTCGCCCATCCCCACGATACCGCCTGAGCAGATTTCCAGTCCGGCCGCGCGCGCATTCTTGATGGTGGCTAGGCGGTCTTGGAAGGTATGGGTCGTACAGATCGAGGAATGAAATGCTTCGCTCGTATTCAGGTTGTGATTCACACGGTCGACTCCCGCCGCTTTCAATTGTTTGGCCTGGGATTCGTTCATGAGGCCGAGGGAGCAGCAGATCTGAATAGGAATTTCCCCTTTGATCGAGCGGACAGCTTGGCTGATCTCCTCAATTTCCCGGTCCAATGGACCTCTGCCGCTGATCACGATGCAATAGCGATGGGCTTTTGAGGCAGCAGCCATGCGTGCCCCTTCGACGATCTGTTTTTGCGCCATGAGGTTGTAGCGCTCGATGGGGGCGGTGGAGACGGCCGATTGCGAACAGTAATGGCAGTCCTCCTGACAGGCGCCGCTTTTGGCGTTCTGCAGCATCTGAATGCGGACCGTGCGACCGAAATACTTCGATCGAACAAGAAATGCCGCTTGGAGCAAAGGCAAGAGTTCGTCGTCCGGCGTATTCAAGACGGCAAGGGATTCGTCCATGGTCAGTGGTTGGTCGTTCAAGGCTTTCTGTGCAAACGGCATATAATCGGTCATGTCACATTCCTTCTGTCGAACGATAGCGTCAATGATTTCTCCCTCGCGATCCGCTTGCCCGAACGAAACACAGCTTTATGAGGGGCAACGGTGCGATGAGTGCAGAAACCCTACACGGTTTCAAACGGAGAAGCAATGCTCTGATAGGGGATGGCGCGAACCGGTGGGGTAGGCCCACCTTCGGAATCGCCGCCGGTCAGTTGACTGGCTTCGAGCCATGGGAGTGCTGTGAGGGTATTCCATCTGGCACAACGACGGCAGCGACCTGACCATTCGACGGATTCGTGTTGGCATTGGGTGCAGATGTAGGGTACGACCACACGTTTCTTCAGGCCGAGCGCTTTTTTCAGCTCGATAATGGCCTCCTCAAAATGTTGCTTGCGCAAAAAGAGGTTGGCCATGATCTTGTGGTAATCCAACAGGTAGTCTTGTGGCCCTTCGATGGTCGACAGGATGTCAAAGGCTTCGTCCACCATTTCAAGCCGGTAATAGAGCTTGCCCAGATAGAATTGCAGTACCGGATTTTGTGGACTGTGCTGCAGGGCTTCCTGATAGACACGAATGATTTCGCCTGGTTCGCCTTGGTCCAGGAATAATTCTTCAAGCCGATGCAGGATGATGACGCTCCGGGTTCTGGCGTAGACCTTCTTGAGGATTTCCACCGCATCTTTCGTTTTGCCTTCATGGATCAGGATTTCACCTAATCCGATATAGGCGGGCAGAAACGTGCGATCTTTCTTGATGGCACCGCGAAAATACCGACGCGCTTTGTCCGGATGCCCGCGCTCGAGCAGTTGGCGCCCGACTTCGTACATGCATCCGACCAGTAACTCGGCTTCCGCGCGTTTTTCCTGGGGAGGCAAGTGGGCTTTGAGGAGCCGGTGCTGGATTTCCAGCGCTTCGCTCCACCGTTCCAAGCGAATGTTGAGGTCCCGTTTGCGGATCAGGGCCGTTAAATTGTCCGGCTCGATTTTGAGGATCTTTTGGAATGCCTGGAGCGCTTCTTCGTACCGTTTGGCACATTCGAGGTCCGTACCCAATTCCAACAAAATCTCAATGTTTCGTTCATCTACGCGATGGGCATGTTGATGGAGCCGGATGGCTTCAGGAAAGTTTTCCTCTGACCGGTAAATATTTCCCAACCACAGCAAGGAGTCGGCTCGGTTGGGATCGATGGCCAGGGCTTTCTCGAAAAGCGTGATGGCTTCCATCGTACGCTTCGACATAAAGGCATGGGTCCCGTCTCGATGCAGGGTATCCACCTTTTCCCTACGGCGTATCTGTCTGTTGCTTCGCCAGTTGACGATCACGTGCGCAGTCTGTTGCAGCCCGACGATAAAAGCGACGAGAATCGAGCCGGCAGCCATGGAAATCAGGACAAGCGTCACGGGACTCAGTTCGAACTCGGCGGTCGAACTGGTATGGATGACGATAGTATTGGGATTGAGTTCGCGGAAATAGCTGTAGATAAAAACGCCGGCACTGATAAAGAAGATCGTGATCAGCAGTCTGAGCATGGCTTAGACCGAGTCATGGCAGCCGTTTTTGGATCGGGCTGCGCCGTTTGGGCGCGGTTTCTTGAGCGGGTGTCTCCGGCGGGATCGGCACCTGTTTCGCGTCGCTCCACAACCGCTCAAGAGCATAATGCGATCGGGCATCTTGTCTGAAAATATGGGCCACCACATCGCCGAAATCAAGCAAGACCCACTGTCCTGATGCGGTGCCTTCAATACTAATCGGCCGCTCACCCATACTGGAGAGTGTCCCATCGATGTGATCGGCGATTGCCCGAGTTTGTCGATCCGATTCTGCAGATCCGATTACCAGGTACTCCGCCACGGAGGTCAGCGGTCCGACATGTAGGATCTGGACGTCGACGGCTTTCTTATCGAGCATCGCCTTGCCGATGGCGAGGGCGCTGGCCTTAGATGATTGTCCGATCGCGCTCCTCCTGATACAGGCGATGGTGAAGTATATAGGATTCAACGGAAAGCGGCAACATATTTGCCGTCGTTTCTCCACGCCGGATCCGCCGTCTGATTTCCGATGCGGAAATGGAGCAGGGAGGTGTCGGCAGGCAGATGACTCCCGGACAGGACGGAATGTCGATATCCAATGTTGATAGGGCTCCTGTGTCCAGGTGCTTCAGGACCTGAGGCGCAATCGTGGGAAGAAACGGCATATGTGCCAGCGATTCAAAGGATTGCCCGGGCCTGGGCACAATGACAAACCGGGAGAGGCGCAGTAACTCCATGGGGGATTTCCAATTGGGTACGTCCAGAAATGCGTCTAATCCGATGAGAAAGAAGAATTCCGCTGTCGTGCCGTACTGTTGATTCAAGGTCCGGATGGTATCGATGGTATAAGATTTTCCTGGCCGGCGGAGTTCGATGTCTGAAAGGACAAAAAACGGTACGTCGGCGATGGCACGCCGAACCATTTCGTACCGATCTGGTGATGGGGCAAGTGATCCGTCTTGTTTGTGCGGTGGGTCACCCGTCGGGATGAACAGTATCCGGTCAAGCCGGAGTCTGTCGTGAGCCACGCGTGCAATGGTCAAGTGGCCGTTGTGAATAGGATTGAAGCTACCGCCGAATAGGCCAAGCCGAAGGGGTGAGTTATGAGTGTTGAGTGTTGAGTTTTTAGTTTCAATCCAACTCATAACTCACAATTCACAACTAAACACTTACAGAATAACCAGGTTGTCCCGGTGGATCACTTCTTCATATTCCTGCCGCCCGATTTGCCGGCTGATATCCTGAGTCTTGAGACCTTTGATGCGGTCGAGCAAATCTGAGGGGAAATTGACCAAGCCTTTGGCAATTTCTTTTCCGTCGGGATCGAGACAGCTTACGGGGTCTCCGGCATCGAAGTCTCCGGTCACATCGACGATACCTGAGGCCAGGAGGCTTTTCCCTCGCGTAATCAAGGCGTCGACGGCTCCCTGGTCCAGACGTAGGTGCCCACGTGAGCGAAGGGTAAAGGCGATCCAATGTTTGCGGCTGGTGAGGCGTCGTTCGCGTGCGAGAAATAGGCTGCCGCCTGCTCCTCCTGCCAGGACGTGAGGAAGGAGTCCTGCACGTTCTCCGTTGATGATCAAGGTCGGGACCCCATATCCGCCGACTTTCTTGGCGGCTCGAATTTTAGTCGCCATGCCTCCGGTACCTTCGAAGGTGCTGGATACGCCGGCCCGCCGCTCGATATCTTCGGTAATCTCCGGGATAAGATCGATCAATGTGGCGCT
>JAOUPN010000279.1 GCA_029879905.1 Nitrospira sp.
ACAAACCGGGCGCTCTATCGGGAGGTCGAGCAAAACCGATTTCGGGAAGATTTGTATTATCGGCTCAATGTGTTTCCGATCACCGTTCCTCCGCTACGGGAACGTGCCGGCGACATCCCGATGCTGTCGCGGCATTTTGCCGCATCCGCGGCGACGCGGAACGGAGTCGGACAACCGGTCTTGTCCGAAAGCGCGTTGGTGCATTTGCAGCGTCTTCCTTGGAAAGGCAATGTCCGTGAGTTGGAGAACATCATGGAACGAGCAGTCCTGTTGGCCGGTCATGGCCCGGTGTTGCCTGAACATTGTCCGGGAGAGATTCGAGAGACCGCTCCGTCTGCGGTCGGCGTATCGACGGCCAACGGTTCGTTGTGGGAGATGGAGCGGGAGTTGATCTTCAAGACATTGGCTCGGGTGAACGACAACCGAACTCATGCCGCAAAAGAGCTTGGGATCAGTATTCGTACGTTACGTAACAAGCTCCGTGAATATCGAGAAGGACGGGTGCCTCATACCGATCTCGACGTCGGTGAAGGGCAAAATAT
The DNA here is from genome assembly GCA_029879905.1 of Nitrospira sp. Taxonomy (GTDB): domain Bacteria; phylum Nitrospirota; class Nitrospiria; order Nitrospirales; family Nitrospiraceae; genus Nitrospira_D. Next base: position 543 of record JAOUPN010000279.1, read on the forward strand.
GCCGATCGGCAGATTGTGACGGGCAGCGGTGAAGAAGGTGAAGGCCAAGGCTGAGGTCGAGGTTATGGCGGAGGGTATCTCAAGACCAAACTGCCGTAGCGGGTGTTTCCTGAGCCTTAACCTTGACCTCAGTCCGGATTCTCTGATGGGCATCGAGGTTGCACCAGATAGACAGGCCGAGGTGTCACCGGTTTGAGCGAGAAGCGGTGGGGCTCCACGCCGTAAAGGGAAGGAGGCACGTTCATGACAATATTTGACCGGACGATGCAGTTGTTGCAGCGGAGCCTGGATCTCCGTAGTGCGCGGCAGCGGGTGATCGCGTCGAATCTTGCCAATGAAGAAACGCCGGGCTACCGGGCCTCTGAGTTGAACTTTATGGATCAACTCCGATCGGCTCAGCATGGCCGTCCGCCGATCGTCTTGACGGCCACTCAACCTCGGCACATCGGCGTTCAAGGACCGCAGGGCATGCAGGCGGTGACCGGACGGTTGAGCGAGGTGCCGGCCGGTGACCTGCCGCTCGACGCCAATTCGGTCAATCTGGAACTGGAGATGGCGAAACTGTCCGACAACGCCATGCAATACAACGCCGCCGCATCGATCATGGCCATTCGGTTTCGACAATTGCTCGGTGCGATTCGAGAAGGACGCTAGACACATACACGAAGGAGAAGGTCGAGGTGAGGCCAAGCCTGTCTGTGCCGAACCGACCTTAGCCGCAACCATAACCAGTGTTCAGGGAGGTGTCGTATGGAAATGATGGAGGGTTTGGCGGTATCCGTGTCCGGCATGGATGCCCAACGGAGGCGGCTGAATGTCATTGCCAGCAATTTGGCGAATGCCCAGTCCACGCGAACACCCGGAGGAGGTCCGTACAAACGGCGCGATGTCGTCTTTCAGTCCATGCCGGTGTCGGGTGATTTTCATCGGACCTTCCGGCAGGTCGCGACCGGTCCGGCTGCCCATGCGCTTGAGGGGGTGTCCGTATCCAGAGTGCTGGAGGATCGGAAGCCCGGCCAACTGATTTATGACCCGCACCATCCCGACGCAAACGACAAGGGATTTGTGCGATTGCCCAACGTGAATGTCATGGAAGAAATGGTCAATATGATCGGCGCATCGCGCGCATATGAAGCCAATGTTCAGGCCATCAATGCGACGCGCGCCATGTGGAACAAGGCGCTGGAAATCGGGAGGTAGCGATGAGCCAGATCACAGGTGTCGGGAAACCGATTGTTCCCATCGAAGATCTGAAAGGAGTCGGTCAGGCCGGCGACGCATCAGGGGCGACGGGGTTTATGGACTCGCTCAAGACGGCGATCGGTAAAGTCAACGATGTCGAGCTTCAAGCCGGCCGGGCCGTCGATGCGCTCATGACGGGGGAAAGCCAAGATATTCACCGTACGATGGTGGCCTTGCAGCAAGCCGATGTCTCGTTTCAGCTGATGATGCAGGTCAGGAACAAACTCGTGACGGCCTACGAAGAAATTCAACGCATGCAAGTATGACGGATCACACTGAATAGAGGCGGGGAGTGGAGATCTTTTCCAAGTTTTCGATCAATCAGCGAATGATTATTTTGGTCGCGTTGGCCGGGTCTGTGGCAGGCCTGATTGCGCTGGCGCTCTGGACTCAGCAGCCCGATATGCAAGTGCTCTTTACGAATCTCAACGGCGAGGATGCGGCTGCCATTATCGATAAGCTGAAGGAAACGAAAGTGCCCTACGAAACATCGGGCGGCGGCACTACCGTGTTAGTGCCCAGCGCGCAGGTTCATGACCTGCGTCTGCAATTGGCGACGCAGGGGTTACCACACGGAGGAGGTGTCGGGTACGAGATTTTTGACCGCTCGTCGATCGGCATGTCGGAATTTATTCAGAAGCTTAATTATCGCCGAGCGTTGCAAGGTGAACTGGCCAGGACCATCGCGCAAATGCCAGAAGTCGAACGGGCACGTGTCCACTTGGCTATGCCTGAACGACGACTTTTTGCCAGCGATCAGGATAAGGCGAGAGCATCGGTCATTCTCTCGCTTCGCAACGGAGAGACGATGAGCAAGGCACAGGTTCAAGGTATGATTCACCTGGTGTCCAGCAGCGTCGAGGGGCTGCAGGCGCGTGACGTCACCATCGTCGACGGGCATGGACGCCTGTTGTCGAGCGCGGCAGCGGACGAGACCGTCGGGTTGACGAACTCGCAGCTTGAGTACCAACGCACCATTGAGAAAGATATCGAAACCCGTATCCAGACGATGCTGGAACGTATCGTCGGACTCAATAAGGCCGTCGTGCGGGTTTCCAGCCTGGTGGATTTTCGCAAGGTAGAGACGACGGAAGAACGGTATGACCCGAACGGTCAAGTGGTGAGAAGCGAACAGCGGGGCCAAGAGAAAACAAGCGGGGCGAACGGAATCACCGGCGGTATACCCGGTGTGCAATCGAATGTACCTCCAGGGACGGAGCAAGAGCCGTCGCAGAGCAGCTCGAGCAACAGTCAGACCAAGAACGAAACCGTTAATTATGAGATCAGCCGGATCGTGTCCAGAATCGTGGAGCCGGTCGGCGTGATCAGACAATTGTCGGTGGCTGTATTGGTGGATGGAACGTACAAGCTTGTCAAGCCGGCCGAAGGGGAGGCGGCGGATCAGGCTGCGACGGAACTTTCTCGCGCATACGTGCCACGGTCCGAAGAAGAATTGAAGCGGATCGAGGAAATCGTGAAAAAGGCGATGGGATTTTCCGAGGAGCGTCAGGATCAAGTCCAGGTCAGCAACGTGCAATTCGGTTTCGGACCGGAGGACCTGCAAACGGACGCATCCGACGCGACCACCGATATGTCGAAGTGGTGGCTGCCGTATTTGCGGTACGGCGTCGGCGGGTTGTTCTTTTTCATGATTCTGTTTTTCGTGGTACGTCCGTTACTCGCCATGTTGGGGCCGGCGCCGGATCCGGTACCCCCGAAGGAGGAGGCTCCGCCCCTGCCTGCTGCGGTCGGGGGGGAGGGCGAGCCTGTATTGGTGGAGGCACCTGACCGGGCCCAGATTCTCGATTTGGCGAGAAGGAATCCTGATGCCACGGCCGTCGTCGTAAAACAGTGGCTGAAAAGCTCTTCGGCTGGTGGATAACTATGGCACGTGCGCTGAGCGGTGAGCAAAAGTCCGCGATTCTCCTCCGTGCCATCGGCGAAGACGCCGCGGCACAGGTGATGAAACAGCTTAATCCGAAAGAGATCAAGAAGCTGGGCAGCTTCATGCAGGGCACGTCCCAGATCTCTAAGGAAGAGGAAGAATCGGTGATTGCCGATTTCAAGTCCGTCAGCTCCAAGGGTGAGGTGCAATTCGAAGGGAAAGAGTTCATTAAAAACATTCTTGTCAAGGCGCTGGGTCCGGAAAAAGCGGCCCGTATCATCGAAGTCATGACAAGAAAGAATTATCCCGGGCTGGAGGCGCTACGATGGGTGGATGTCAAAACGATCGTGCAGATGGTGAAGGTCGAGCATCCGCAAACCGTGGCGGTGATCCTTGCCCATCTCGAGAGCGAGCAGGCCGGCAAGGTGCTTGGGGCATTGCCGGAAGCCTTGCGTGACGACGTGGCCTTGCGGTTGGCGACGATGGAAGACGTGCAACCGGACATTTTAGAGGAGCTGAGCGACACGTTACAGGAAACGATGTTGGCGAGTAAGGGAATGGGTTCGCACAACATCGGTGGGGCCGAGGTGATGGCCGATATTCTTGTGCGGATGGACAAGGGGAATGAAAACGGCATCATGGCGAGAATTGCGGAGAAAAGCCAACTTTTGGCGGATGCCATTCGAGCCCTCATGTTCGTGTTCGATGATCTGATCAAGGTCGATGATCGGGGCATACAGGAATTGATGAAGGAAATCAGTAAGGATGATCTCCCGTTGGCGCTTCGCGGCGCCAACCCGGACGTCAAAGACAAATTCTTCAAGAACATGTCGACTCGTGCGGCTGAAATGCTGAAGGACGACATGGAGGCCAAAGGCCCCGTCAGGGTGGCGGACGTCGAAAAATCACAGCAGAACATTCTCAAAGTCTGTCGCAAATTGGAAGAAGAGGGCCGCATCGTCGTCGCCAGTGCGGGAGAGGAGATGCTGTAAATGGCGATCGGAACGATGCCATCGGCAGTGGCGGTTCGCGGCAGGGTCGGGGTTCCGCATCTGCATGGGACGATAGTGGTCGTCGACGACGAGGAAGCGATCAGGACGTGGTTTCTTGAGCTGTTTCGTCCGCAGGGCGTATCCATTCGGGTTGCCGCCTCAGGTCAGGAAGCCATTGCCATGGTGAAACAGTTTCCTCCTGCCTTGCTCATTGTGGATGTCACGCTTCCGGATCGAGACGGGATCACGGTGCTTGAGGAAGCGCTGGGGA
>JAOUPN010000055.1 GCA_029879905.1 Nitrospira sp.
GCCGGGCGTGTATCCGATCGTGACGCACCAGCTGACGGCGGCCTTGCGGGGCGCCATTGCGGCGTTGGTGATCACGCCGGTGGCGCATGATGCGCCGTTGATGCCCTTGACCCCATGGAAGCCGTAAACACACGCTAACCAGTTAACAGAGGAGATCATCCATGACGCGTATGTCGACATTATTGGCCGTGGCCGTGTTGGCCACCACCATGAGCGTCCCGGCGCTGAGCCAGGCCGCTGACGATCGTTCGCTCTATGAGCGGTTGGGGGGCACGGGCCCCATCACCGCGGTGGTGGGAAAGTTCGTGACCATCGTGGGCGGCGATAAGCGAATTAACGGGTATTTTGCCAAGGCCGATTTGGTGCAGTTGAAGAAGCACCTGATCAACATGGTCTGTCAGGCGAGCGGCGGCCCCTGTGAATACACAGGTCGAGATATGAAGACCACCCACAAGGGTATGGGCGTCACGGACGCCGCCTTCGGGGCGTTGGTCGAGGACTTGGTCGAAGCGTTGGATACGTTCAACGTCCCGGCCAAGGAAAAGGGCGAATTGCTCGGGGTGTTAGGCCCCATGAAGGGCGATATCGTCGAAAAGAAGTAATACGGGACTCGATGGGGCGGCGGACTCCGGTCCGCCGCCCGTCTTTCCTTCCCAAATCATTCCCCCGTCAGCGAACCTACTCAGCAAATTCATTATCCTGATTATTTCACTCAGGAAGAATTATTGAAGTTCAGCAGTGTGAGAATGGCTTCCGACTGATCTCCCCCATCTCCCTACCATGTGCGAATCACCCTACTCAATTTCTCCGGCATCGTACCATACGTGCCAAAGCCATCAGTGTGGAGCATTGATCTTCAGAACAGGATGCTACGCAATGAATCCCCCTACTCCACATCCGTCATGAGGGATTGGGAGCGACAAACACCAACACCCTGAGTCGTTGATTGGTATGGTTCTTTACACCATGCTCTTCACCCGCCGGCGCCATTGTCCCTTGTCCAGGTCCAAGAATCTGCTTGTCCGCTCCGACCTGAAAGGTCCCTTCTCCTTCAATAACTAAATAAATTTTATCCTGTGCCCCATGGATGTGGCCTTTTTGCTCCTGCCCCGGCTCAAAACAGTACACATCACAGAAAAATCTTTCTGTCTGAAACAGGTTGTTTTTCTTCATCTTTTCAGGATTGAACTGTACCGAATCCGCAAGGTTCACCACGTCCATTCTCGTCTACGCCTCCTTACTCGATTACAGGACCAAGACTGCTACGGCCTTCAGGGTAAATGGGACAAGGCCTTCCGGTACGTTTGCTTCATATCGGTGAGCGTGGAATCTACACTGGATTTCATTGCGCTCCACCTATCATCCGTTGCACCCCGCAACGTCACCAGCTTTTCCTTGGCCTTTTCCTTCTGTTTTTCAAGCTCATGAATAGAGCGCTGAAGATCCGCTCGCACACCAGCCGAAACATCGTGAGTCTTACCCTGTAACATCGTAATCTGCTTTTGAACCGCCGCCAGTTCCTCTTGCACTTTCTGTTGGAACGCCTCCTTTTGTTGAGCCGTGTACTTCTTCGTCGCCTCAACCGTCTCCTTCGCCTCTTTCGAGATTGCATCAGACCCGGCTTGCGATTCGGTCTCTAGCCCCATGGCCACCACGCACCCGACAATAACCCCCCAGAGAACCGGGAACGAGTAGCGATATCGGTTCATGATTCTCCCCCTTACCTGTCACAAGATACTGTACACAAAAGTATAATCAGCTGAACCGGTAAAGTCACCAGGCTGGGTCCATCTCGTCGGCTCCCTGAACCAAGTGACAAATCAGTTGTTCCTTTTCACACTCAAACTATGAGACCCTGGTAACTCCATAAATTATTCGATAAGATATTTTCGTGACTGAATGAGTGTGCTATAGTCCGCGGTCATTATGGATTAGGTACTTACCTAGACACCACTTTCGAGAGCAGCAGAGACAGTCGCATAACCATTTCATCTGCAAGAGGAAGGAGGCGCGAATGGTACGAAAATCGATGGGGTTGTCAGTCGTGATAGCTGGATGCGCATTGATATTCGCAGGAGGATTGGCTTCAGCTGGAGAGGCCCCATTGGCTCCTGTTCCTGCTGAATATGCAGACAAGCACATGCCGGCAGGCGGATGGACAGATGCCAAAGCCATTGAAGAGGGAAAGAAAATCTATGAAGGCAAGGCAGTGAATGACGTCGACTGTTCAGCTTGCCATGGTACCGACGGCAAGCCGAAGAAGAAGGGGGCACGAGACCTCAGAGATCCGAAAAATGCCTCACGATACTCCGACAGCTACTGGTTTTGGCGGGTATCGGAAGGCATCCCCAAGACAAAAATGAAGGCCAACAAGGCAAAATTGAGCGAAGAACAAATCTGGCAGGTAATCGCCTACCAACACATGTTCTCACATGATGGGAAGGCCTCCGAGCACTCAGACTACAAGCCGTAATCCATCGAGACGGTTCATGCAAACTAGAGGGGAGAACACAGCACAACCTGTGTTCTCCCCTCTGTATTTTGCCGGATATTCATATGCGTCTCCGATCCAGCAGGCCGAACACCAAACGTCGAATACCTCCGCACATTCATACCCGACTCTTCATAAATTCGTGCGTGTCCGTTACCTGACTCCCCTCATCTAGGCAAAATCGACCTACCTATCCGTCCGATCGTCTCTCACACCTGTACCCATCACGCTCAACACCGAGCGGCAAACGTGTTGAGAACGCGTACAACTCACCTGTCGTTCAATTTTTCCTTCTCACCCACTAAACTTTCAACGATGATGAACCGACAAAGGAACGTACCGACACTCACCAAGGGAAAGATCGCACACGACTTCTATGCCTGCTGAACCCCAAACGGCCTCAACCCCGATTGAACAGATCGAACACATTCTTGTTCAGAAAATTGAACAGGGCGAGATCGAATTGCCTCTGCTCCCCCAAGTGGCAAGTCAAGTGATGGCCTTGACATCGGACCCTGAAGCCGATGCGGCGAAACTCTCGTCGCTTATTCATCAAGATCAGGCTCTTGCGGCACATGTCTTACGCATCGCAAACTCTCCTGCGTATATGCCGAGAAGTCCGGTAGCCTCACTTCAACATGCCGTGGCAATGTTGGGAATCAATCTCCTATCAGAAATCGCCTTCACCGCCTCGCTCAAGGCCGGCGCATTTCAAGTTCCGGGGCATGAAGACGACGTCAAACAACTCTGGCGGCACTCACTCGCCAGCGGCGCCTTCGCGAAAGAGGTCGCCCGCACAAGACGAATCAATGTCGAAAGCGGATTTCTCTGCGGCCTCCTGCATGCAATCGGCAAACCCGTCGTACTTCGAACCGCAGCATCCATTGCGCGTGATCGAAAAATTCCTGCAGACAAGTCGATGCTCCACATGTTGATCGAAGGGTACCATTCGCGTGTCGGTTGCCTCATCGGGGAAAAGTGGGGGCTCCCCAAGCAAGTCGTAGAGGTGATCCAGTACTACATCGATTATGAGCATGCGCCTTCCTTTCGCCAGGAATGCCTCCTCACGTGTGTCGCCGATCGATTGGCCACTCACCTCCTTACACCCGACGACATGCCGGAAGAAGTGCTGCGAGACCATGAATCGTTCGGAGAGTTGAATCTCTACCCTAATGACATCGAACAACTCTTGGAGAGCAAAGACAAGGTACTGGCCACCGTCAATGCCATGAATCTATGAGTACGCCGACTACCTTCGACATCATCGTCATCGGAGCCGGCCCCGCCGGCCAAAAAGCGGCGATCCAAGGATCCAAAGCCGGGAAACGGGTCGCGCTCATCGAGAGAGAACGCGGGATCGGGGGCAGTTGCGTCTATCGGGGAACGATTCCCAGCAAGACCTTGCGCGAAAGCGCGCTTCATTTGGACCGTCTCAAACGTGCCGGCGCAGGGTTTGAATTCAATTTACGGCCCGACACGCAAATCGCCACCCTCCTCAACCGTTTAGAGGAAGTCGTCATGGCCCATGATACCTTCATGAGTCAACAGCTTCGCCGAAACGGGATCTCCCTCTTTCATGGACGGGCGCGTTTCCTTAGCCCCACCGTCATCGAGATGGAGACCGTCGATGGAGGCGCCCAGCAATTCACGGCCGACACCATTATCCTTGCAACCGGTTCTCGCCCACGAAGCCCTGAAGAGATTCCGGTTGATCACGAGCATATCCTCGACAGTGACTCGCTCCTCTCCATGATCTACCTCCCACGCTCACTGATGATCATCGGCGGAGGCGTCATCGGTTGCGAATATGCCTCAATCTTTGCCTTGCTTGGGACAGAAGTTACCCTGGTCGATCGAGCACCGATTCCACTCCAGTTTATGGATCAAGAGCTGGTGCGCCAATTCATCACCAGCTTCGAAGGCCATGGCGGAAAGTATCTGAGCGGACAAACCGTACAGAAGGTCCGATGGGACGGCGTGGCCCATGTCGTCACCACGCTAGGAAGCGGGCAGACAATCACCAGCGAAAAACTCCTTGTGGCATTGGGACGGCAAGCCAATGTCGAAGATCTGAATCTGAGCGCCGCAGGACTGGCGGTGACGGCAAAAGGGACGATGTCCGCCAATGAGAATTGCCAAACGGACGTGCCACATATCTACGCCGTCGGCGACATGGCCGGTCCACCTGCTCTCGCCTCAAAAGCGATGGAACAAGGCCGGCGGGCGGTTCGTCATGCGCTCAACTTACCTCTCGGAGACATCACCTCGACGATCCCGCTTGGAATTTATACGATTCCGGAAATGGCCAGCATCGGACTGGACGAAGCCGCCGCCCGTGAACGTTATCGAGAGCCCATGATCGGACGAGCCAGATTCGCAGAGGTCGCGCGCGCACAGATTTCCGGAAGCAGTTGCGGCCTCCTCAAATTGGTCGCAGATCCGACCGGCGAGCATTTATTAGGTGTACAAATCGTAGGAGACTCGGCGACGGAATTGGTTCATATCGGACAGTTGGCACTCCAGCAAGGAGCAACCATCGAATCCTTTGTGGATAACGTCTTCAATTTTCCCACCTATGCCGAAGCCTATCGCGTTGCCGCCTTAGACATTATCGAGCAGCTCACCACCAAACGTTCCATCAACGAAGCCGCGTAGTATTCTTCTCACGACAGGCCCTGCAGTATCTCACTGCATGCCCTTCCCACTCTCTCGAGGCGCAAAGGCCTTTTTCCTTTGCATCTCCTCTCCCCTCTCAGTACCGTACCCTTCTATGTCTTGGACGGCCTACAGGCGGCTCGCCGCCGAAACCCTTCCGTTTCATCTACGGGTGATCGAACAATCCATGGATGCCCCCCATCCTGGCCCGGCGCGTCACGATTCACCTCATCATTCGCACAAGAGCAGCGATCTGCGCGACGCAAAAACGATACGGATGGGGGGGGTTAACCTCCCGTTGGTGCTGATCTTCATCCTCTCCGGATGCAGCATGATTCAGGATGCCGCCTTCCACGAGCAACCTCATCCCACCCCTCCTGATCACACGATTCATGCCGTAATCGAGCGTCTTCGCCCTGCGGTTGAGCACGTGCTCGATCCGGCAGCCCAAGAACCCCGTATCGCGAGAAGCGCGACACGGTCGGCCGTGCATACCTTTCCTGTTCAATACCCACATCAGGCCGTCGTCGACACATTGACACAACCATGGGACGGACTCATGAAATGGGAAGCACGTGGACGCCACATCGCACGTTCGGCGACACAAGGTATGATAGGGCTCCCTACGCTCTTGACCGCACTCATGCACGATGGAGATCCCATCTCTTCTCCCGTTTACCTGCCACCCGTGCCGACCGAACACACTCCTCAGAACACCCTGGCATTCATGACAGAGACAATCCGTCTGGCATCAGTACACCGCGATCAAGCACTGGCCGCATTGTCCGAGCAAGAAAGGCAGTTCCTCTACAGACACGGGCACGTGCTCGCAGAACGGTTTACCCCACAGATTTCCGTCCTCTCCATGCAGGCAAAGAACGAGATTGAAGCAACGACCCAATTCGCCGAACTCCTCAACACGAAATTCGGTATGCACCATCTCATCACAGCAGCCACGCTTCTCTCTCATCTGACTCACGATGAGTGGCTGGCCAACCTGTCACTTGTCTTTCCCGACACAATCCCCGAAGCCGATCTGCCGACCGGCATCACCGGTGACGTTCGATTGATTCATGACACACCGGACGGCGCCATCATCATCGGAGGCCCTGGGCCGAATACCTATCATCTCAATGAACACATTGCCCTTCTCATTGATCTCGGAGGGAACGACTCCTACCATGGGATGATCGCCTCCTCGGCCGACGACACACATGGCAATGCCGTAGTTATTGACCTGGCCGGTAATGATACCTATGACGGTGCACCCTTGGGATTAGCCACGGGCCGACTCGGAGTCGGCCTGCTGTTCGACCGATCAGGCAATGACACCTACCGTCTGCAGATGGGATCCGGCGGCGCAGGATTCGGAGGCCTGGGTATTCTCTTCGATGTACAAGGTCACGATGAGTATCTCGGCGAACGATTCACGCAAGGTACGGCAATCGGAGGACTCGGCCTCTTAGTCGACGGCTCAGGAAATGACCGCTATACCAGCCACGGATATGGCATCGGATTCGGAGGACCGCTCGGAGTCGGTACGCTCATTGATGTGTCCGGAAATGATTTCTATGCCTGCGGCAACGCCATACCCAGCGCCTATAACGCACAGGATGCGCCTGGAGGTAAACCAGGCGACCCATTGTTTCAGTACGACTGCTTCGGCCTAGGCACAGGAGCCGGTTCACGAATTCTGACACACCAGCGGGACTGGCGAGCAAAGAGCCTCGCCGGCGGATGGGGATTCCTGGCAGACCTCGACGGAAACGACCAATACACCAGTGCGAATTTTTCCCAAGGCATGGGCTATTTTTTTGGAGCCGGTGTCCTGTTCGACGCTCACGGTCACGATCGCTACGCCGCGGCCCGTTACGGACATGGCGCATCCGCTCACTACGGAGTCGCACTGTTTATCGATCATCATGGCAATGACCGCTACCACTCAACGGGCCCCTATTATAATGCCGGCGTGGCGTGGGATCATGGCGTCAGCCTGGCAATCGATGCCGGAGACGGACACGATATCTACGCCTTTGATCGAACGACCGGGCTTGGGAAAGCCGACCACACCGGTTGGGCCGTCTTTATCGATGAACGGGGAGACGACCGGTACACGATCCGGTCCGGGTTTGGTGAAGGAGCGAAGGAAAGTTTCGCGGGTTTTATCGACCTAGACGGGCACGACACCTACAACGTACTCACGCCATTATTTGATAATCACCATCCGAGAAACGGCGCTACGCTGTCACCGGCAACCGGCAGCATCTTTGTCGACCGGTAGGGTTTACATATCAGGGAGCAGAAAAACACTTTCAAACGGAAACCATACACGATGATAGGAAATCCGAGTCTTGGTGGGAAAGACCGGAGGATGCTCAAAAGGCTGGCTTCATTCCGTGAGAAGTGGAGCCCCACGGCTTCACGGCCGTGGCTTCCTGCGTAGGCGGGTGAAGCGTCACACGGAAGAAATTCTAGAACATCACACCGGCAGATCTTCTTCTCGGTACCTTTTGCGTTTCACAATCTGTCAGAACGGTCGTCTGCACACGATTTCAGCATTCCGCTAAAAAATCCCGGCTTCCTTCTGAAGCCAACGGACGTATTTCACGATCTGATCGACGTCGTCTGGTGTCACACCGTTGATCTTCGGCATGTTCCCGAATTGCCAATGATGCGCCCTGACTCCGTTAGCCGCGGCATTCTGAAATGCCTGGTCGGCATGATGATTGGGTTCATAAATCTTATGAACAAGCGGAGGCCCATGAGCGGTTCCCATGGCACCCGCACCGTGACAGCGCGAACAATTGGCGGCAAACTTTTGCTCGCCGTCCCGAAACTCTGCCGGGGCTGCCCCTGCGGCTCCCTGCGGAGGAGCATCGCTCTGACTACAGGCAGAGGTCGCCCCGATCAGCAGTACGGCCAGCAACATTCCTACAAACGGTAAAATCTTCATGATATTGGTTTTTTGGTTGATCTAGTGTGTTTGGTTCGTCCGGTTTCCGGCATTCAAGAAAACACGCGACAGAAAACCAATCGTGCACTCGCGGTTTTCCCAACCTGTATGACATCAAGAGATGTCAGGATAGCACATACGAGATCGGATCTGCGACTCCCGCCTCAGAAAATCCTTTCCGCCGTATCAGACAACTATCACACAAGCCGCAGGCCAAATCACCGGAAGGATCATAGCAACTGTGCGTGAGATGAAAGGGCACGTTCAAGGAAAGACCGAGCCGAATGATATCAGCCTTTGTGAGCGTCAATAGGGGCGTACGCACCTCAATGCCGCCTCCCTCCATTCCCGCTTTTGTTCCCGATCGAGCCGCCGTTTCGAATGCCCGGATAAATTCAGGGCGACAATCCGGATACCCGGAATAATCGAGGACGTTCGCGCCAAAATAGATCACCGATGCACCGATCACTTCCGCATGCGCGGCAGCGAGCGAGAGAAAGATCAAGTTTCTCCCCGGCACATAGGTAACCGGCACCTCACGGTCTCGTTCGGCCTTAGATCGGTTTTTGGGAACAGGAAGGTCCCCGGTCAGGGCCGATCCTCCGATCGCCTGTAGATCCACGTCAAGAACAAGATGGGCATCCGCCCCCAATGCCGCCGCAACTTGACCGGCTCGCTGAATCTCCACTGCATGCCGTTGCCGATAGGCCACCGTCAAGAAATACAGACGATATCCATCGCGTTTCGCGACTGTCGCGGTCACGGTGGAATCCAACCCGCCGCTTGCAAGGATGACCGCTCGTTGTTTTGGTTCGTCACTACCCATCGCGACTCGTCAGCTTTGATTCCCTATCAAGGCAGACCACCGTACACGACATGAAAAACATAGGTCGGATGGATCACTGTCCAAAGGAAGCGAAAACACATGAATTCTGAGGAGGGACGGATCTCTAATCGCGATCTTCTTCTCGTTCGATCTTCTCTAAGAGTTCTTGGCGCGATTGGCATTCCACACACAACTTGGCGAACGGAACCGCCTGCAGACGCCGCTCACTGATCTCCACGCCACACTCGGCGCAGATACCGTATGTGCCTTCATGCAGACGAGTCAACGCTTCATCGATCGACTGGCGCCGGCGATTGCGCATTTCCATCAAGGAAATACCGAGCTCGCGCTCCAGATCCATCAAGGCCTGATCACCGACATCCCGCGCCGACTCCAACCGTCGTTGCTGATCTTCCGTCAGTGACTTTCCAAGGTTTCCCTCTATTTCCTTGATGATCTCCTGCCGCTTGGTCAGCAGCATCTTCTGTAGGATCTCTTGTCGACGCTCCCGCGCCTCACGTTCCTTTGCCGTCTCCTTCGGCCGTACCGGCTCGGTCGCAACGACCTCATTCACATCTTCTTTTTCGATCTCAACCGGTGCAGGTTTAGCTTTTCCCTGGACGGACGGAGCCGACTTGGATTTTCCTATCGGTTTCTTTTTGCTCGGTGTTTTTGCTGCCATGCGAAACCTGCTCCTCGCTACTCGACCCAGAGGCCGAAAAAAGTTCGGCATCTATACCACGGCATGTCCGCGTTTGACAAGAGGTTATGGACAGGTTGGGCTAGGGATACATGATCGTCGAGTGCACGTCGTATCCGGCAAGTTTCTCACGCCCGTTCAAGCTCTTCAATTCCACCAGAAAATCTAGTCCGATAATCTCTCCACCGAGTTGCCGAACGAGGTTGACCGTCGCGCCCGCCGTTCCTCCGGTAGCCAAGAGATCGTCGATGATCAGCACACGCTCTCCCATTCCAATGGCATCCCGATGAACGGCCAAAGAATTCGCACCATATTCAAGACTGTACTTTACTTCATAACAGTCGGCCGGAAGCTTTCCCGGTTTTCGAACCGGCACGAATCCGGCCCCCAGACGTGCAGCCAAGATACCGGCAAAAATAAACCCGCGAGACTCGATCCCCACGACTTTTTCGACACGCCGCCCTTGATACCGTTCCGTCAATTCATCGGACAGATTCCTCATGGCGGTTGAATTCTTAAGCAGCGTCGTGATGTCGTAAAACAGAATCCCGGGCTTCGGGAAGTCCGGCACTTCGCGGATCAGTGATCGGTAATCAAGAGCCGTCATAGAATTACAGTAAATCGGCCTGTGTCATGGTTTTTCGCTCGATGGTATGACGAAGGCGCACTAACGCGGCCATCTCGATCTGCCGTACTCGCTCGCGGGTCAACCCCATCGCACGACCGATCTCTTCCAGCGTTTTCCCCTCGTCTCCGTCGAGCCCGAACCTGGCTACAATAACAGTTTGCTCCTTTTCAGGCAACTCCTTTACCCAGGCCATCAGTTCCGTCCTTCGACGAACACCGTCTGCCGTCTGATCCGGAGATAGACCCGTCGGGTCCTCGATCACATCGCGTAAAAAGGTATCGGTCCGATCATTAATCGGGCTATCCAGCGAACAGGTGGTTCGAACCAATTGCTTGAGATCCAACACCTCTTCTTCCGAGGTTTTCATCTTCACGGCGACTTCGTTTGCCGAGGGCTCGCGGCCAAGCTCCTGCACCAGTTGTTCGGATTTTCCGAGATACCGATTCAGCCGCTCCACGACATGGACCGGCAGGCGAACCAGTTTGCCTTGGTTGATGATGGCTCGTTCGATATACTGCCGGATCCACCAAGACGCATAGGTGCTGAATCGAAACCCACGTTTGTAATTAAATTTTTCGACCGCCTTGATCAACCCCAAATTCCCCTCTTCCACGATATCCGAAAAAGGGAACCCTCGATGCATATAGCGCTTGCCGATGCTGATGACGAGCCGCAGATTCGACTCAATCATCTGTTGACGTGCCAACTCGTCGCCGGCCATCACCTGCTTGCCGAGTTGTTGTTCTTGTTTGAAGGTCAACAGAGTCGAGCGTCGAACCTCCCGCAAGTAGCTCTTAAGCGTATCAAGCCCTTCCGAACGACCGGATTCCTTCTCTCCGCTATATTCGGGTACCTGCTCGTGGTCGGAGTCCTCGGCCTCATCGACCGTCCGCTTTCGAACATCACTCACCTCAAGAGGTGCCACTCGTTGCCGGCTCATGTACGCAACTCCCTGTTCCCCATCTTCCTTACGCGCTAATACCAAATGCTGAACGACGAACATCCGTCGGCACACGCACTCCACTCAACCTCTACCTTCAAGACATGGGACGCAGACGGACCTCGCCTCAAATCTTCCAACAGCATTTCGATTGCGGATTTCGCGCCTTCGACCCTCACCTCAACACGCCCATCCTCAAGGTTTCTCACACCACCGAACACACCATGGTTCGATGCCGCCTGGGCCACAAATGCGCGGTACCCCACCCCTTGCACGCGTCCGCTCACAAATATCTGCGCATGAACCGCCGAATTTTTTCCTGACGCTGTCATACCCTTACTGAAACATCAGAACTGCAAGGCGAACCCGGCTCAATGTTCACCGGATATTCTCATACCTGCCTACACCCGTCACGTATTTTGCAATTCCGCGCGGACATAAGGACGATCCACATCCTCCCCATGAAGAAGAATCAGCCTTCCTATGCTCACCTCGCAACCGTTGTTTGTGATGTCTATCCGACGTCTCAATTCGGCATGCCGCTAAAGAGGCGCCGGTTCACACGAAGTGCGGTTTAGGAATCGGATGGAACTCAACCTGAGGGTTTTATCCGCCGACCCTGATAGGAAGGCCGGCGGCACGAGTACGCTTGATATACAAATCGGAAACTGCAAAGACATATATCCACCGCCGTAGTGAAGAGAGATTACGCCTGATGAGGCGGCGGCGCGAGCCAGCTTGGCTTGGTAGTCGAGAAGAACTTTCTGATGGTGTTTATCCGCCGGCCCTGATGAAAAGGCCGGCGGCACGAGCAAGCTTGGTTTAAATAATGGGAAAGAGGATCACTGGTGGTGTTTATCCGGCGCCTCAATTCGATACGACGATAAAGAGGCGCCGGTTCACACGAAGTGCGGTTTGGTCGGGGCGAAAGGATTTGAACCTTCGACCCCTGCGTCCCGAACGCAGTGCGCTACCGGGCTGCGCTACGCCCCGACAAGAGCGTGAGAACAAGGAAGCGGGAAAGGGATTGTCTTACAAGACAGGGGTAAAAGGCAACCCATGGGCATCCGCTACCCCCTGACAGGTGATCCGGCCGTCTTTAATATTGACGCCCGCTGCCAATCCTCGATCGGAACGAATCGCCTGATCGACACCTTCCGATGCGAGGCGGATCATATAAGGAAGCGTGGCATTCGTCAACGCCTGTGTCGAGGTACGAGGCACAATACCGGGCATATTGGCGACGCAATAATGGAGAACTCCGTCGACGGTGTACACCGGATCGGAATGCGTGGTGGCTCTGGTCGTCTCAAAACAGCCCCCTTGATCCACAGACACATCCACAATCACCGCACCCTGCCTCATCTTTGAGACAATCGATCGCGAAACCAACTTCGGCGCCTTCGCACCAGGAACCAGCACCGCACCGATGACCAAATCCGCATTGCAGACTGCCTGTTCGATCGCGGCGGAGCTTGCGGCGCGCGTGGCAAGTCGACCGCCATACAGATCATCTAGATACCGGAGCCGGTCCACATCGAGATTGAGCACCGTCACCTGGGCTCCCAATCCCACAGCCATCCGAATCGCCGAGGTCCCGACAACCCCGGCGCCTAGCACAACGACACGGCCTGCCTCCACACCCGGTACCCCGGCCAGAAGCACTCCACGACCACCATGGGTCTTTTCAAGATACTGTGCTCCGACCTGCACCGACATACGCCCGGCAATTTCGCTCATCGGCTTCAGCATGGGCAGGCCGCCGTTTTTCGCCACAGTCGTTTCATAGGCAATCGCCGTGATGTTCCGGTCCAACAGCGACCGGGTTAACTCCGGATACGACGCTAGATGGAGATAGGTAAACAGAACCTGGCCGGGGCGAAACAACGGGGACTCCGACAGCAACGGCTCTTTGACCTTCACGATCATATCGGCCTTTGCAAAGACCTCTTCCTTTGATTCGGCGATTGACGCTCCGGCATTCCGATATTCATCATCCGAAAACCCGCTTCCTTGCCCGGCGGAGGGCTCGACCCATACTTCATGCCCCGCATGGCGCAACGCTGCCGCACCATCAGGGGTGAGACTGACGCGATATTCGTGATCTTTGATCTCCTTGGGTACCCCGATAATCATTTACCACCTATTGTGCAAATCTGAGATACTGACCGGTCGCCACTTCATACGCTTCTGCCAACGTCGACACTTCCGTCACATTGATGGAACGACCCATCCCTTTTTCCTTCAAGGAAAAGGTCCCTTGTCCGGCCGGTACCATCAACTCCTGAAACTGAGGGAGCATATGACACCCCTCGATCTTATCCTCTAACCCTCCCACGGGGCCGATGGTCAGATTCATATCGATTGTGCCTGAGAAACACAGATCCTCACGGACCTCATCGCCGAGAATGGCAGAAACGACCGCCACCGCCCAGACTGCGCCGGCACTGCCTCCATCAACACGTACCCCACGATGAAATGACCCGGCCACCATGGGAATCGACAGATTGACATGAAGGAATCGAGGATTATATCCGGTCGCCTTCGCCGCCGCCATCACTGCTACGACCAAAGCTTGCCTTGCCCCGTTCATGAAATGATGATCCGTGGCAAGATGAGGGCCGTCACCGGCCGGCACATAACTGACATCAACCTGCAACAACTGGATATCACCTTTATTGGGGATATTCCAGCCCTTGGCGCGCATTCCCGGCGAGAGATCGTGATAGCTCAATGCCGGAACCATGCGAGAAGCCGATGTAAAGGGGCTGGAGGAAAGCGTTTGCTTCGAGACGTTCTCCGACACCAACACCGATTGCCCTAATCCGGTGTTACGCTGCGGCCCACTGTGCGTATGCATTTCAAAAAATCGGATCGGGTGGACAGCGGCCTCACAATGTCCTGATCCCTTGTTCTCTTGGGAGAACAAGGTCCCATCACCGGAAACACAGGTTCGGACACCGGCAGAAAGATCCCCAGCTGTCAGCGTGGTAGCAACAACAACGGCACTCACAAGATATCCCGTCATGATTCACCTCACCATGAGCTCCTCCCATGAACTATAGCAGAGCCGTTCTGCATGCTGGACACCTCGAAAACCGCTGGTGTAAGATGCGCCCGCAGCGTATCCGTTTCGATACCCATCGCATGCGGAGGAACACCGTTCATGGAGCAAGCACCCTGTCAGGCCTGCGGCACATCCAGTGAACCACTGATGAAGTTTTCCCTTGGAAAAGACTTCTTCGGGAAACCATATGACCGCCTTTCCCCTGCGTCCGATCAACACCCGAAATGGTATTGTCCCATCTGTTCGATGCATAAGAATCTTCAGCGCGACTTTCGGGACATCCATACTGAATATGATAAATTGATCGCCGGTCAGGGATCGGAATTGACCAAGGGTGACGAATTTCTCCGTTCATCAATCCGATTGCGGGAAATACTCACGATTCTGGGCTCCACGCAGAAACCGTCGCCCCTGCTGACGGACCGGGACGTCAAACTACTGATGGAGCGGCTGAACACCGCGACCATGCCGGCGTAACCAGGTTGCACCATGCCGCCATTTCAACGTCATATTTTTATTTGCACCAACCAACGGGCACAAAACGACCCCCGCGGGTGCTGTGCAAACTTGGGGTCGGAAAAACTCCATGCGCATTTCAAGAGCGAAGCCAAGCGCTTAAACTTGAAGGGGGTCGTACGAGCCAACAAAGCCGGTTGCCTCGACCATTGCGACATGGGCCCCAGTGTCGTCATTTATCCCGAAGGGGTCTGGTACTGGGTGGGCTCGGAAGCTGATGTGACGGAGATTATGGAACAGCACGTCGTCAAGGGCGAAATTGTCACCCGGTTGCTGATCCCGGATCATCCAGTGCCGGACTCACTGATTCCCCTCAAACACACCTCAGAATAGGCGGGACTTGATGCCGACAGAAGACAAATGGAAAGCCAACTTGGAAAAGGTGGCCTTCGCCAAACGTTTTCCAGGGCTCATGGCAGAGTGGGCAACCTGCCAAGCGAAAACGGTCGAAGCCGTGACTCCCCTGACCGGCAAGCAGGGTGCTGCCGTGATCACCTTCACCGACGGCTCGTTTGTCATCGTGCCCCCAATGGCACCTGAAGCCTGGGAACTGGGTCAGGCCCTCGTGGATGCCAGAGCCTCCTTAGAGCCAAAACACCAGGCGGCCTACCAGGAATACGACCGGCTGGTGCAGAAAGACAAAGAGTCGCTCCGTTTGGCCAGAATGGAAAAAATCATCGGGGCGATTCAGAACAACGTGGATCAGATCCCTGAATTGAAAGATCGCTTAAAAGTGCTCGTGCAGGAGTGGAAGTGAGTAGTTTACCGGAAAAAAACATGTTTGAGATCTTCTCACAAGGTCTCTTTGAAGGAGTCAAACCCATGATGATCGCCCGCGATCACCTCGTGCGCCATGCCGACCGTTGCACCCACAATGGGATCTGCATCCCCATCTGTCCGACCAG
>JAOUPN010000056.1 GCA_029879905.1 Nitrospira sp.
GAATTGCTCGCCTGCGGCATTTGCCCAACAGTGGGCCCGTCAACAGCCGGCGGCGTGAGGCTGGCATTTATGGTGTCCACTATTGACGACCGGGGTCAATCTGACGTGAATGGTTAATCGGCCAGCCCATGTAGCGCATCCCCTCATGATGCAATATGCCTCAGTCTGAAGCATCTGTTTGTGGAATTTGTCATCAAGACTTTAGTTGGCGCAGGACGTGATTTCTAGCGATTCGGCTCGAGGGGGCGAGTTCCAGATAACAGTACCACGGCATAATAGTCTCGCTTTCAGTTATTCTCACTCCGCATGATCTGCTCCGCAGCTCGCGCCTCTCACCCTCCTATTTACATAACTGGCGGTGCTGGCACAGCCATTGCGTAGGAAGCAAAATAGGGTCTTGCTTATAGCTTCGTTGCATTGATCAGGAAAACTGCTGAGTGCAGTTGCTGCGCTGTTAGCGTTGTAGGTGCAGAGGGTGTTTTGTACCCAGATCCCGTGATGAGCATTTCATGATTACACTCCACCAGTCAGTTTCAAACATGGCTCTGCTCGCAACAGGCATGATAAGTGCGGCCTTGACGTTGTAAGGGTACGCTGTAGTTGCAGGGCAGACCTTTTTCATCGAGGGAATGCAAGGCAATATTCATCAAAATGCCTGTTTTAACGGCGCAACGGAGGAGTTAGCTCATGCAGACGCAATCTCCATTTCTCAGTGTCCAAAGCTTCTTAGTTGAGGAAGCTCCCATTGATCGCCAAGTCGAAGATCTTGCGCCCCCTTCGAGCAGCCCTTTCTTGTCTCTCTATGAGTTTGAAGAAGGTAGCGGTCCTGTCGAACCAGAGTCCGAGGAATTGGCAGCCTTCCTCAGCGAGTTGCAAGACGAGGAATTCGATGAGGCCATTTACGAGCTCGCCGCTGAAGCTAATGACTTATATGGAAGTCAGTTGGTTAACGAGCAAGGAGAGAAAAGTGCAACCGCGTATGAGACGGAGCGTGTACTAGCACAGCATTTCGAGCCGCTCGCCAGCGAAGTCGAGGCCTTGCTGGAGGCCGTCGAAAAACGGTGGGGCGAGCGGGAGGCAGCCACCATCCCTGAAGGCGAGATCGACACCTTCCTCGACGAGTATCGGGCTCAGACGGACTTGAGCCCGAGCTTCGAGTTCTTTTTCAAGAAGATCGGCCGAGCGATCAAGAAAGTCGCGAAGAAAGCTGTCAACCTGGCAAAGAAAGGCGTTCGCTTCGTCGGCAAGTTCGCACTTGGGCCTCTGCTCAAGAAGATCAAGGCGCTCATCCGACCGCTCCTCAAGAGAGTCCTCCGGTTTGCTATCGGCAAACTCCCGGTCGCCCTCCAGCCTGTTGCCAAGCAATTGGCTGCCAAAATCGGGGTGTTGAAGGAACTTGAGGACGAGGAAGCCGATTCGGGTCTCGCTGCTGAGGCATCAGGCGATGCGACATCAATCCAGATGGGGTTTAACGGGCAATTGGCTAACCTGCTTTTCGCTAGTAGCGAGGTCGAGCAGGACGCGGAAGTCGCACAAGTCATCAGTTCAGCCCAGGCGCCAGCGGATGACACGCTGGGTGAACTTGATTCAGCACGAGATCGCTTTGTGCAACAGCTCGGCCAACTCAAGGATGGCGAGGATCCAACCCCGCAGCTAGAGGAATTCATCCCCGCCATACTTCCCGCGCTGAAGGTGGGGATCAAACTGATCGGTCGCAAGCGCGTGGTGAATGTTCTGGCAAATCTTCTTGCCAAGTTGATTCGAAAATTAGTGGGGCCGCAACACGCACCGGCCTTGTCCAAGGCTATGGTGGATGCAGGTCTTCGGCTTATTAACCTGGAGGTCACTGCGCAGGACGAGGCTCGTGCCGCAGGCTCGGCGGTGGCTGCGACCGTGGAGGAGACGGTACGACGAGTGGCCGCGTTGCCAGACTATGTCCTGGACAGTCAAGAGCTTTTTGAAGCCTCGGCGTTGGAGGCCTTTGAACAAGCAGCGGCTGCCAATCTGCCAGTTCGTCTTCCCGAGCAGATCTACAGAAAGCGCCCCGGGCTGCGCGAAGCAATTGTCATTCGTGGCACCTGGATGTTGAAGCCACTGCGCGGCAGGGCGAGGTATAAGAAATTTAGCAAAATTGCACCAGTGCGCATCACTCCACAAAAGGCACAAGCCATCCAGACGTTTGGAGGTGAGCCTCTTGCCGAATTCCTGGAAGAGCAACTCGGTTTGGAGCCAGGAGAAGAGGTCGAGGGCAACGTTCATCTTTTCGAGGCCACACCCGGAACAATGCTCTCCGAAGTAGGGCGGCTCGAAGAGACGACACCCGGCTTAGGCTCCTCAGAGGCGTACGCACAGTTCCACCCATTGACTCCGGACGCCGCGGGCCTGCTTCTCAGTGAACCGGGGCTTGGGCACGAGGCCGATCCACGTTCTCTTGCCAATTCCTACAATACGGACATTGGACAGCGTTTCTATTACCTGGAGATTCCTGGCAAGCGCCCGCTGCAGACACCGGTTCTTGGCGGCCAGGCGCGAGGCCGTCGACGCACTCGAGTGCGTTTGGCCTTGGACTTCCGTGCGGATCAGATTCGGGTGTTCCTGTATCTGAGTGAAATACGGGCCCAGCAGATCGCGGTCAAGCTTCGCCAGCAGGCACATATCGGCCAAGTCGCTTCCTTCCTGCATGGATTGATCGAACGCGGGTTACGCTCTGCGCTCGCTGGCGGGTTTGGGCGGTTGAAAATAATCCATGAAGCTGTGACGCCTGATCAATGGCTGCCTGCATTGCGGCGGCTGCCGTCCCTGGTTCCACAAGTTCTCTTGCGTCGCTTGAATCAATGGGTCATGCAAGGGCTGTTGGCCCGGCTTAAGGAGCAGACGCCGCGGTTTCTCGCAGCGGCCAATGAGCCAGCAGACGGCGTGACTCTGGTCCTGACAATCTCGAATCCACCCGGTTTCCCCCAACTCCGCCAGGCTCTCAAAGGGAAGGCAATCTCGCTGGCAGGTTTGAAGGTTTCCGATGGCACGCCTGCTGTAAGCATTCGCATCGCGCCGGGGTACGCAAATGAGTGATTCTCTGATTGCCACGAGGGTCCAGCTCTCCCGCCAAGTTGCGCACTGGGCGACCGCAACGGCAAGTCTGGGCAAGTTGGAGGATCTGGCATCACCCGCAGCGTGGGACGGATTGGAGCGCTATCTCAGGGTGTCTGTCCGTCAGCATCTCACAGCGGTAATCGAGCAATTGACGCGCCGTGTGCGGCTGCTACAGGCAGCGTTTGAGGCCGCGTCGTCTATTTCAGAATTTGAGGGCGTGCGACGGCAGTTGTTGGCATTTCGCACGCAGTACCTGCGCGCAGAGACCACCCTCGATTTCTACGCCGACGCGATCAACAGCAGGACCAATCCGACGGTCGCGGGCCTGCTCAGAGCGTGTGACACGCTGGCTCAGCGAAGCATGGCGCAGGTACTCGACCAACTCGGCAGAAAGACACCGGTAGTGCTCACATACATAGACAAGGGGTTGGGAGCCTCCATCCTGAAAGCAGGGTTGCGCCTATGGGACGGAACAGGGGAAAGCCCTGCAGCGGCAATTAAGATTGTTCGCCACAACTTGCAGCGTCCGACCGCGTTAATCCATGAGACCGGCCATCAGGTGGCCCACATCGTTGACTGGAATGGGGAGCTTGCTCGGGCGCTGGAAGCCGCCCTCAGCGAAGCGCCGGCAGGAGCCGCCGAAGTCTGGGCAAGTTGGGCCTCCGAGATCGCAGCCGACGCCTTTGCCTTTGTTCACACCGGCTACGCAAGCGTGGCGGCCTTGCACGACGTGCTTGCTGGAGATCCGCGCATGGTGCTGCGATATGTTCCCGGCGATCCTCACCCGATCAGTTACGTTCGCGTACTGCTTGGCGTGGAGATGTGCAGGCAGTTTTATGGCGCCGGCCCTTGGGACGATCTTGGACAGGTTTGGACGCGGGCGTACTCCTCGGTGAGCGCTGAGTCGTCCACGGCAGGGCTGCTCCGGGCCTCCAAGCCGCTGCTTCCCGCCATCGCCGAGGTGGCGCTACGCAAGCCAATGCGCGCGTTTGGTGGACGAGCTCTTTGCGCACTCGTCGATCCAGCGCGCGTCAGCCCTCAGGCACTTGAAGGGATGGAGCGGCAGTTGGGTGAAGCGCTCTATACGTCGATGCACTGGATTTGGACAGAGGCGGTGAGATTGCTTGCCCTTACGGGGTTTCGCGCCGCGACGTCGGGTCTGCGGGTTACTGACCCGCTAGAACAACAGCAAGCTTGGATGCTGCGGCTTGGCGGATCCATGCAAGCCACTTGAGATTTGTAGCTGTCGGTATTTGGAAACACGTCAAATAATCTGGAGGAAGCATCATGTTTAAGAGGCTCGTTGAACAATTCGATACGGCTTCACAAGAGTCAGTCCGGGATGCCCTGCTTCGTGCGCATCCTGAGACCCTTATGCTTCTGCTCGAAGAAATGTGGAGCGAGAGAGAGCACGAGATAACTGATGAAGTCGGCGAGCCTAGGCACCGGAGCGATTTGACCGGGCTTGAGGATCCCCTGGCACCTGCCCCTGAAATTCCGCCCTCCCGGTCTACCCCGTTCTTCCACAAAGCCATGGTCAAAATACTTGCTTCACGAAACAAAGAACAAGCCTACGACATTTACTTGCCGCCATCTAAAGAAGGAAACAATAAGATTTCCCTGGTAGTAATAAATACAGTGCTAACCTATGACCACCTAATTTACGCCTATATGATCGAGAACACGCGTGTTTTTGAGGTTTTCCGTCGCGTGGTGCATGAGCTCGTGCATGGCGAGAAGCTGGGAGTTCTTCGGCAAGACGCTCAGCACTGGGTCCGGGCCACCGAGGCGCTCTTCTTCCGCGATCCTCCTCCTTATTCAATTCTCTCCATTTCGAGTCAGGTTCGACCGGATGGAGGCGCATCCAGGCGTAACGCCTACCAGCGTATGTTTGGGATGAACTTGAATCATGGAACTGATGACGGAAAGCCCTATCCGTTTGTCACGGCCGATGCTTCGAATCGCGAATTCGTTCCCACCTTCGAAGAGTTTCTGCGCGAGATCTGGGTCGGGATCGTCAACGTCGGCAACACGAGCGGTGCCAAGCCCACTGATAGCAGCAAGATCTTCGAGCTCGCGAAGAAGCTGCACGACATGTTGTTGGCACGCCGCAAGGGCGGGAGTCTATCTCAAGAAGAGTTCGTGTTCGTCTCAATGATGTCCTGGTTTGACCTCGCGCTCGCGACGGATTCGCCAATCGTGAAGTCCCTAAGCGCGGACGCATCGAGCGCCGAGCAGCGTCTCTTTAAGATCGCTCAGCGTGTCGGATTGCCGGCTCATGGACTGGCCGCGAGCTATTTTGACATTGCCGAACCTATCTCTCAGCTCCTGATAGACATAGAAAAAAACCTCTACGACAACGAGGAGCGTGCTGAGAGTCTGTATAAGGAGGGAACAACGCGAGCACGGGTGCAGAAGATCATCACGCATTGGTCGATGATTACGGGACGCGAGGTCAAGGCCAAGAAGGTGGCAACAACTTGAGTTGGAGCGACGCCTTGATCGCAATGGGAGGCTGCAGTGCTACCGACTAACGAGAAGCCGCAGAGGCAGGAATCTGGCGCGCAAGTGGGCCTTGAAACGCCTTTTCTTGAGGAAGAGCTATTCGTCGGCGAGACTAGACCCGAGTGGGAGCCGGGTCCCACAGCACTGTTCAACGAAAGTCCTTTCACGCAGGCATTGGGATCGGGTTCCACTACTCTTGAGGTTGAGGTGGAAGCGCCGGAGTCTGAGCCTCCCACAGGTGCAGCCTCATCGTCGGAGCCGATTACCGAGTTGCAGGACATTGAGCCTTTCTACGAAGGCGAGGGCGAAGGCTACGTTCCTGAGCAGCAGGAGAGCGAGCCGGGGTCATCCCAGGAGGAGAAACTCACACGGCTTGTGGAGGAATTCCTTGACGAAGCCGGTAATGGAGCATCATCCTTCGAAGAGTTTGCGATTGAGTTGTCGAGATACACGCAGGGCATCAAGCATCGTCGAACGGAAGACAGATGGCACGAAATGATGACTAGGCGAGCAGCCCAATTTGCGAGAAAAGAGAAAGGTGTGCAGATCTCCGACAAAGCAATTGAGAAGCTCGTTCTCGGGTCTCGTTGGCCAGATGTGCCGTGTGAGAACCCCGAAGAGATCAATATTAACTACCTTGGCGCTGTAAAAGTAGGCCGAAAGAATCGAAAGGCCGAGTTGCGGAAATGGGAAAAGAAACTTAGTGAAGAGGGAAAGTCCTTGAACACCCTGCCGTTAGCCTACCGGAGTCACTTCGGAGACCTGCAGTTCTGGCATGGGATGGCCCGCGCCGGCAAGGTCAGTAACGAATACGTCAAGAGGCAGATCCTGAACCAACTTTCGGAGTGGTACGGGAAGGGATTGAAGATTTGGCAAATGCCCTCTGATGCTCTCAAGCGGCAGGGCCTACGTAAGGAAGACGGGTTCTTCCACCTCGGTAAAGCGCTTCATACTATTCAGGACTCCTACTGTCGTTCGCATACATGGCGCGCAAGAGGCACAGACAAAGACCAGTCGGTTAAAAAAGGCAAGCCGCGGCCTAAAGAGGAGGAGATACTGTATTTTCAAGATTACGAGCTGCAGGACTCCGAGAAGCACTGGAGCGCTGATGTATGGAGCGCTGACAAATGGAGACAATCGGGAATGGCTAAAGCGATGGGTGCTTCCGCGACCCTGATTAGCTGGTTCGTGAAGGGGAAGTCTTTTGAAGGTGATGTAGAGAACTACTTGCGTGAGGTTGTCTTTGCTTTGGCGGACGGATACGGAGAGGAGCTGGCAGGTACGCCCGACCGCGAGTTCGCAAGGAAGCCCGCGAAAGATAAGAATGAACTCTACGCGCCAGACACCTTCGAGATGATTTCCGAGCCCTTCGCAGAACCGGAGCTTGCTGGAGAGGCGACGAGTATTGCGGTAGACGAATATAGAGAATCCAGGCCGGAGGATCACAATGAAGAGGAAGAACCAACAGAGAGAGCTTTTGACGACTCTTCTGAAGAGTTGGAGCAACTGCAGTCGTTAGAGGAAGAAGCGTCGGAGTTTGAGCCCTCTGCAACCGCAGCCTCGTCGTTGGAGGCGATCACCGATGAAGATCATAGTGAGATCATTTCGGACCTTATCCGGTGGGAGGGAAACCGAGACCATCTCTATCGAGACTTGAAGGGCTACGTGACTGTTGGGATAGGTAACTTGCTGAAGACGGAAGCGGCAGCGCAAAGGTTGCCTTTCGTGGACTCGAAGTCCGGCTTGAGCGCCACCAAGGATCAGATCGCAGCAGAGTTCCGACGCGTAGGTGCCATGCCGATCATGAGGGCATGGAGGTACCGCTCGTCAACGAGGCTTCGGTTGCCGGAATCTGCAGCGCGGGCCCTGGCGAGTAGTCGCCTTAGGAGGGAGTTCTTGCCTGGCATACGTCGGTACTTTCCGCATTTCGATGACTATCCCAAATCGGCGAAACGCGCCATCGTTGACATGGCATGGAATCTAGGGGTTGGAGGTATTTCGAAATTCAAGAAGCTACGCGCGGCGTGCGAGTCCGGCCGTTGGAAAGACGCTGCCGTTGAGAGTTTTCGACCTGGTCGAAGGAAAGAGCGAAACGAGTGGACTAAACAATTATTTGTGCAGGCTGGGGGAGACATCACCGAAGAGTTCCTGTTCCAGAACCCTGATCTTTGCGACGAGTACGGCGAGATTGACTTCGGATCAACCTACGAAGGCGAGGGCGAAGACCATTGGGATGAGCAGCCAGCGGAACTCGGGGAACCGGAAACAGATTACGAAACACACGCCGAAGAGCTGCAGGGTGAAGAGGAATGGGGGGAACCATCACTGCCTTCTGCGGATGAAGAGTTAGCCGCGTATCAGCCTGTTCCGGCGTTCGCTTCGAAGTCTGCGTGCAAGCTCACGCAGCCAGAAGCCCGAGACCTCGTCATTCACTATGTTGCCAACGGCTTTATCGAACTTAAAAAACCTGTCGCTTTTGACAGGTTCGGCAAACCTGCATACCCGAAAGTCGGTGACAAGGTGCGTGTGCTATTGGTTATGGATGGTGTACGGCTAGTTCCCAACAACCCCAGAGCGAGGGGATGGCGCTACACAGGACCTCTTGATCTGCGGATGGTCGTGCTTTTGCATAAATTAGTGCAGCATATGAAGAAACAATGGGGCGCAACTGAGATCTACTGGGGGGGGCTTGGTGTCGGCCGGAAGTCCGATGATCGTCACGGCAAGGGTTTCGCCATGGATTTCCATCGGGCTGTTACAGAAAGAGGTGTGTTTGACGTGTTGCGCGATTGGGGGAAGCAGAAGGTGAGCTTACGGGATGGAAGGACAGTTGCTAAGTGGCCCGAGACAGCAAGGAAGACCTATTTCAGGCTCGACCCTAGGAGTGGCCCCGGCGCGTTCTTCCGAGATGCATACGATTTCTTGACCGGAGAAGCCTGCGACTCGCCGCGAAGTCCAACTACCATTGGCGACAATAGTTATATAGTCCATCCAGATCATCCTTCCCCTGGTCTGAGGCGGACTCATGCTGACCACATCCACCTTGAAATAGACCGATGATTCTCTAGGTAGAGGAGATGGTTGGATGTGTGGCGTCAGTGGCGCGAGTCGGGCTTGTACGTCCACCCGGGGCAGGAACCAGCTGGGTGAGGCATTCGTCCCGGAGGCGGCTGTAGAAGCTTTCGACGTGGTTGTTATAAATGGGCTTGCCTGGCTGAATGGAAGAGAGTTAAGGGGTCGGACCCTTTTATGTCCATTCGATAGTAAACCGCTCACCAGGATCTGACTCGAGCGAATCAGCCATCTCGATTGGCTCATAGTCCTGCGAGCCGATCTCAAGCAGCAGGTGTATGATTCATCGCACAGGGGCAGACGACACTCTGCACCAACTCATAGCCTTTCAGTGTTTCTTCCTTGAGTGCCTTCTTCTGAGGCTTCATCAGATTCGGATTGTGCTTCACCACATAATCGTGAGCCGTGAGCAAGAAGCCAGCTGTTCCACATGCCGGGTCGCAGATCGTGTCCCTGGGCTTGAGCGCGACGCTGTCCACCATGACCTGAATTAGCGGTCTCGGAGTGAAGTACTGGCCGGCCCCGCCTTTCACGTCTTCGGCGTTCTTTTGGAGCAAGCCTTCATAGGCATCGCCCTTCACATCGGCGCTCATCGCCGACCAGCCTTCTTTCTCGATTAGATCCATGATCAGGCGGCGCAGCTTGGCGGGATCTTGGAACTTATTCTCAGACTCGTTGAAGATCAGGCCGAACAGACCCTTCTCGTTGCCAAGCTTTTCTAGGCCGTACCGGTAGTGGTCAAACAGCTCCTCCCGTCTTTCTTCAACGGGCTTTGCCAACTGTACTTTTCAGGAATCGAGCTGGGCTGATTGTACGGCGGCTTTGTTCGCTCGTCCGCCATCTTGAGGAAGAGCAGATACGTCAACTGCTCGATGTAGTCGCCGTAGCTCATCCCGTCGCTACGGAGAACGTTGCAGTAGTTCCAGAGCTTTTGAACGAAGCCTGACGCTGTCACTTTATTTTCTTTCCGTTCCTGTTTGATGCATGCTCGCTACTTGTGCGCGTGAATCTCTAACAACTCACAGAGAACAACTCTTACCAGGTCCCGTACTCGAAGAACTTCAGCTTTGTCTGTCGGTGTATGTGTCGAAACGCTCGACCTTGTGTAAACCGAACGGACGAAAGATCCAACGGCTTCTTCGACAGCATCTGTCGCCTCTTCTGCTGTTCCTGAAACAGCTTTTGAGGCCCCTCTGTTTCTTAATATGTAACGAACCTTCTGCTTCATCGTTGGTCCGTCTGTGCCTGCATCCTGTTTGTAACTGAGCATTGCCTTTACATCCTTGTCGGGTGCCAAGTGGTCAAGAGTTTCGCGCAATGCTTCTCTGAAATCCGTTGCCGGCCCTCTCCAAGAAAGCCTCTTCTTCGACTGAACATCGGAAGTCGCCTGTTCGTAGGATAGCGCTGCTGAGGGAACAATATCCTGCAAGGTCACTACTATTTGCGCATCAACAAAATCCATTTCTTTATTGCCGGGGGGTTGACCAACAGTGGCGACATTCTGGCCGTCAAGCTCAATGAGAGCCCTCTTCACACTAGCGAGAATGTTTTGATAACGCTTAGCCATGCTTCGTTTGTGACAGAGGATCAGCAATTCCTGCATCAGATCATCGATAACTTTTATCGCCTGGCCTTGCTCTTGATTGCTTACAAAGGAAGGTCTGATCACGCTAAAGTACCTCTCGACAAGTTGCCGGAGATCATCCCTGTGCTGTTGTGAATGCAACTGGCCGTTGACCCTATTGAGGTCCTTTCGAGCTTTTTCGACCTCCTGAATGTAGGCCCTGAGAACCTGCGACATCTACTCAGGATCCTTTCTTGGCGGGCAACCCATGTACGACAAGGTTATATCCAACCGCGTTTAACTTATATTCTCCCCTTCCCACCGATTCGAAATAACCAGATGCCTTAGCATCTACGAGTATCTGCTCTAGCCTTTTGGGCAACTTGAAGCCCGCCTGCTTGAAATACTTCTCGACATCTTGCGTTGAGATCGTTTGCTTGCGGTCATCCTTTGGAGCAAGTTCCTGGAGGTAGTAGGCAACCAGACATGCCATCTGTTTGGCCGAATCAGGATTCTTCTCTGTCTTGAGCAAGCGAATATCTATCTGCCTCCCGACATGCTTGGGGGGCTGGTGCAGCGGTGCGGCGCTAGTTGATTGATCGCCTTTGTTCCCCGCGCCAGCAGCAGCATCGTCTTCATCATTGGAAGCCATGTGAATTTTCAGATGCTTACATGCTGCAGAAATAGCAGTGAGGCGTCCATTCTGATCAAGACCTTCGAGTGCACTGATTATCTGGTCAATTGCCTGTCCGAGTGAAATCTTGGTGTCAGCCATACAACCTCCGATCCTAATTAATGAGCGATCAATTTATTTGCTCGTCTTGCAATTTCCAACTCGCTCACCGCCAACCCTCCTGAAAAAGCAGTTGATAGAATCGACTGCCGCAGGCGGTTGGCGCGGGTGAGGTTGGCTTCTATAACGGCTTCGAGCTCCTGTATTATGGACAGACGGCGCTCGACTTCAGCGATGATTTCCTGTTGTTCTCTTGGCGGAGGGAATGCCACAGGAGCACCTTTCAGAATGGGACCATATATTCCTGGACATGTTTGACCTCGGACATTTCCGAATATATTTTGACGCGTTGAGCTCTCAGCCCTGAGTGCAATAGCGAGATAGTGTGAATCAATAGCTTCACAGCCAGGCGTAATACGACAGCAGTGCTTCGTGATGATGGCTTTTTCAAGATCCTGTGGAAGCACACACACTCGACCAACTGTAGCCATCACAGTGACAACAACATCAAGTGGTCGCGCCTCAAACTTTCGAAGAACTTCAAACTTTTGTGGAGTTATTCGATGCTGCCTCCCAAGAGAAAACCCTCCATGATGAGGCCATAGCGTCGTCAGCGTCTGGTAGGGCTCACGCTTCAAAGCCGCCACATCGTCGCGGATGCTGTCATCCGTCTTGATGCTTGTCCTTCCAGCCACTCTGCCAAGGTTCCCGGACGATGGAAGCTGAACACCTGCTGACTGCGTGGCTCAGGATCAAGCCTGTTGGTAAAACGTGTTTCAACACCGGTGCTTTGATAGAGAAACGGAAACGGGCGGACATAAGCTGGCAACACTGATGGAAGTCCCTTACCGTACTTCGCCGCCTGCGCTTCAACCCCCACCAGCGGAGACCCTTCTTTCTTGGCCTCGATGATTCCGGCTGCTTTTCCGTCGATATACAACAGATAATCTACAAAACCATGGCCACTGGAGAGGGGGAAATTTCTGAGGGCAACTCCCCTTTCTGCCTGTAGATCGGCGCTTTTGTGATTCTGAACCTTCCAGCCGCACTTCTCCAACACCTGATCGATATGCTCACGAGCTTTGTCCTTAGGCATTGGCATTCCCTGGCACCTTTGGCTGACTCAGAACCTAGTCAAATAGGCTTAGGATTTCGTGGGCCAATTAGCAGGGAAGCTTATCATTGTCATCTTGAAAAATCACCCATTTCGAATGCGGAAGCGTTGCTTGGGCCGGACGAGGGGCTTGCTCTGCGTTTCGTGGATCCCCACGGCTCCCCAGCCGTGGCCCCTCTTGAGTCTTTGGCGACACCTCGCCGAGCCTACTCCGCCGTAGTAGCTGACAGGCTACGAAGGCTGGAAGCGTGGCTTCCTGCGAAGGCGGGTGAAGACTGATCGCGGCTCCGCGCTGATCCACACCGCCTGTCATTGTTTGGGAACGTGATGCAGCCTGGTTTTTCCGTTCCTGCACCGGGTTTTGCTGACCAAAACCCTCTCAAAACCCCTCCAAAACCCCTCGGAACTGGGTTTTCCATAACCCTCCCGTAACCCTGCGGGTGAATAATCCCTCCTGTTTCCTCCCTAGACTCTGAAATGGCCATTCACTGGACAGCGTGGCGACTTCGATTACTATTCAACACAGGAGCTACTCTCGATTGATCACAGGTCCCAATGAGGTGATATCGTCATGTCGGAGCAGTGGCGCAGACGAACCCGCACCGCGTTTCGCTTTTGGGAACAGGTGCTGAAGTCCTGGGACGAGGCGTCGGGGAGTGCCGGGCAGTATGCGGAGCTGATCGGGCACCTCATACGGTTCGAGAAAACAACCTCTGACACCTTCAAACACGTCCTCACCCGAGGTGCCGATCCCGTCTATCTGCTCCATGTCATTATTGCCACCTGTGATGAACGGCGCGTGCGCCAGGCCGTGGGCATGCCGCAACTCTTTGCCCAATCACGGTCCGGGTCCCTGGAAGACTTACGCGATTTCCATCTCGTCACCGACTCAGATCTCCGGACCATAGAAGCCTCGGCCCCGGCGTTGCGCCGGGCAGGGCAGCCGGTGGATCAAGAGTTCCTCCAGAGCGTGAGGACGCGGTTCGAGGCGATGCCAGAGCCACCGGAGCGGGACGGCTATGTGGGAGAAAAGGCGAGTCTGTGGACGACGTTCACGCAAGACAGTCCCTCGGCCACTCCAGCGAAAGGCCGCCCCGGTGAGCACTGGTTCAATACCGGCATGGTGCTCCTCGCCCGTCATCTGATCCAGACCGGCTCACCCCGTGGCGCTCGCTATACCTCCATCGCCCTGCTCCTGAACGCGTTCTGCCCCGCAACCTATGGCCCCTCCACGCTCAATCGGGACCTGGTCCGGCATCGCATTACCCATCTCGAAGAGCGGGTGACGCCCTACTGTGAGCACTTTGAACGGTGGTTTCAGGAGTGGAAAGGCGTCCTCCAGCTTCACCCCATCCCCTTCTACCCCTGGCACGGCTGACCACATCCGTTTCGGAGAAAAGCCCTCGGCCTTTTCTCCACTATGACTTGCGTCCTCGTTTTTCGATATGACGGTGTCTGACACCATCGACGAGGCGCACGATGTTACTCACAGTTCCACAACTGGCCGAATTGCTACAGATTAAAGCCAGTACGCTCTACGCCTGGGCAGCACGGGGACAGATTCCCTGCCTCAAACTGCACGGCCTCGTCCGCTTCCGCAAGGATGAGATCGACCAGTGGCTGGAGTCCTGCTCGCGCTCTGCCCCTCCGGAGACGGGCGCACTCCCTCTCACCAGTAACCGAGGGAATGACGTAGATACCCTGATTGCCCGGGCCAAGGCTGAGGTCTATACTCCCCGGCGACGGGGAAACCAGACGGAGATCAAGCCTCATCGGAAAGGGGGAGCATGATGGGGCTCATGAAGCGCAATCATGTCTGGTGGATGAGTTTCATGTATCAAGGACGCCAGGTTCGCCGGAGTACCGGGACGACGGATAAGCGACTGGCTGAATCGATCCTGTGCAAAGTGAAGGTGCAGATTGCTGAGGGGCAGTTCTTTGAGCGGCGTGAGGAACAGGACCGGACGTTTGGAGCCATGATGGATCGATACCTCACAGAGCGTAGCGTGCTGAAGGCGCCGAAGAGTCACCTGCGAGATCGGCAGGCGTTGAACCATCTCCTCCCTGTGTTTGGGGAGATGGTGTTGGCCGAGGTGTCGCCGAAGCTCTTGGCGGGCTATAAAGCCCAACGGCGCATCGAGGGAGCAGCTCCCGCCACGATCAACAAGGAACTGCAGCTGGTCCGTCATGCGTTCAACATCGCCATGCGCGAATGGGAATGGTGCCGGGAGAACCCGATGCACCGGGTCTCGATGGAGCCAGTCCAGAACGAAGTGGATCGTTGGCTGACGGCGAAGGAAGAGGACGCCTTGATGGCTGCGGCCTCATCCTGGCTCAGGGAGATCATCACCTTCGCGTTGAATACGGGCATGCGCCAAGGGGAGATCCTGAACTTGCAGTGGCAGGATGTGGATTTCACACGCGGGACCCTCATGGTGATGAAGAGCAAGAACGGCACGCGGCGGACGATTCCATTGAACAGCACGGTATATGAGCTGCTTTCAGCCAAACAGGCTGCGACGGGTACGTCATGCGGACCGGTCTTCAACAGTCCGCTGGGCAACACGCTTCACGTGCGGTTCTTAGTCCGGGAGTTCTGTACGGCGCGGGATCGGGCCGAGATTCCTGATTTCCGCTTCCATGACATGCGGCACACGTTCGCCACACGACTCGTGCAACGGGGGATCGACTTGTACAAGGTCCAACGGCTGATGGGTCACAAGACCGGCACGATGACGCAACGCTATGCACATCATTCGCCGGAGAGTCTGCGGGACGGCGTGAACGTGTTGGATGGACCTGGGCAGGATCGGATTATCACAAATCTAGCACAGTGTTAGGGATGACTACGTATGACGGGTGAGGGTCACCACTGTAACTGATTGATTGGAGTGGTGAGCCGGCTGGGGCTCGAACCCAGGACCCTCGCCTTAAAAGCTCAAATCAACGGTATTTTGTAAGG
Source organism: Nitrospira sp. (assembly GCA_029879905.1). Taxonomy (GTDB): domain Bacteria; phylum Nitrospirota; class Nitrospiria; order Nitrospirales; family Nitrospiraceae; genus Nitrospira_D. The sequence continues at coordinate 15,041 of JAOUPN010000056.1, forward strand.
GCTCGTTATTGCAACGGTTTCCCCACATTTAGCTGCAGTACTGACATGTTAGAGCATTCCATTAGTTCTATGCTCTCCCCTACTTTCCGTTCCATTCCAGCCGAGTTTTTTCACAAAATTCACCACAGCGAACTGGTTCGCAGAATGGTGCTATCATCAACGGGATTGTTGAAGCTGATGGGAGCACTCGCTGAACAATTCCGCCTACTGTGTCGAGTCGGACCTACGGCCCGCTGATGACCCGCACGAGCTTCTGCATCCACCCAGCACTCCGCACGTAAGACCACGGGACAGCAATCAGACTCCCATCACAGTGTTCTGGTTCACCTGCCTCTGATTCTCCTTCGTGTGGGTGAGCGGAACCGAGAGGGATGGTCTGCCTTGTACAAACTTCCCCACTGGGGAACGGGACCTTGAATCCGCGTCAAAGCGCGTTATCTAGGAAGTGAGCGGAGGCCTCGGTGAGAGGAACACTCCTGGTACTGAGGTCCGGCGTAGGGGCGGTGAGCAGGCCCATTGATGGGTGGGAAGCCTAAAACCCCTCCAAGACCTCCTTAATGTACATCGAGCTCTCTAAACCCGCCTCCGCTTTACTTGTGTATGGCTGTCTCGC
>JAOUPN010000057.1 GCA_029879905.1 Nitrospira sp.
AGCGTAAATATGCGGAATCGATGTTTGGAGATGATCGTTGACGGTCAGTCGTCCTCGATGGTCTGGCTTGAGTCCGATCGCATTGAGATTCAAGGAGTGAGTGGCTCCGACACGTCCGATCGCGTACATCAACATCGAGGATGTGATCGGCCGATTATGACGGAGGGAGACATGAACGGAGTGGCGCCCTGCCTTCTCAATCGCGACGACTTCCTCATCGTGGTACAGCGTCACCCCGATGTCCTTCATTTGCTGCTGGAGTGCGTGAATAATTTCTTCATCGACGAACTCCAACAGGCGTGGGCGCTTATCGATGAGCGTGACGGGAACTCCAAGGGCGGCGAGCAGCGACGCATATTCGGTCCCGATGACTCCTCCCCCGACGATGACAATGGATTCGGGAATCCGGTTCATCGTCAACAGGCCGTCTGTATCGATGATGGTGGTGTCGTCGAAGGGAATATCTTCGGGTCTGGCCGGCTCCGTTCCCACTGCAATGACGAAGAAATCCGCCGTTAACTCGAATGCCTTCCGATCCGACTGCACATGCAGACGATGTGGGTCAAGAAAGCTAGCCGAGCCAAAAAACATGTCGATGCCGTTACGGGCCATCTGATGCTGGACGATGCTGATTTCATTCTTGATGACATGATTGGCCCGAAATGCCAGATCTTCAATGGTGATGGTTTTCTTTAATCGATATTCGGCGCCGTACAGACTGCGTTGGCGGAATCCTGATAGGTAGAGCACCGCTTCACGGAGAGATTTGCTGGGAATCGTCCCGGTATTGATGCAGACGCCCCCGACAACGTGCTTCCGCTCGATGATGCCGACTTTTTTCCCAAGTTTGGCTGCTTGGACTGCGGCCTTTTGGCCTGCGGGACCGGTGCCGATAACCAGTAAATCGTAGTGGGCCATAGAGACGAACAGGGTTTAGGTTGAGGTCACGGTTATGGACCACTTACGACAGCTGATCCATAACCCTAAAACTGTAACCTCAACCTGATCCTTTCGCAAGTTAACTTGCCGTAATCAACGAACGGGCGAAACGGAACGCCTCTTCCATATCGGGGATATTGGTGAGTTCTGGCGCGATTTGAAGGTAGCGAATGGTATTGTGCTGATCAACGACTATGATAGCCCTGGCGAGAATGTGCACATCTTTTAAGAACAGTCCATGTGTCTTGCCGAATTCTCCACCGCGGTAATCTGACAGAAAGGTGACATTGCTAATTTTTGCTTCCTCGGCGAATCGTTTTTGGGCAAAGGGCGTGTCGACGCTCACGGTGATGAGTTCGATCATCTTGTCCAGCCCCTTATTCTTTTCACTCAGATGATGCGTTTGCTGCTCGCAGACAGGGGTGTCGAGCGATGGGACAATGCTGATGATCCTGACCTTCCCGGTGCCTTTGGTCTGCGTGATGTTGACCAGCGATAGGTCTGTCTGTGTCACCTGCACATCTTGTAAGGAGTCCCCTGTCGTGATAGCGGTTCCCTCCAGTATCAAGGGGTTGCCTTGGAAGAGGATTGTTTGGCCTTCTCCCGCGGTGGCACTGCCATCGGCTACCGTGAGGTTTTTATACAGAAAACCGGATTCTCCCATACCGGCGCAGCCGGCGAGCCCGATCGAGAGACTCAGGGCTGATGCGAAAAATCCGCGACGAATGATGGACATGGTGGTCTCCTTTGTGAATGGATGAGTGAGCCGCTGTTCGTCCTGGATGTAGGTCGGTTCATAGGACCGATTATGGCTCAATATACGTGATGAGTGATCGGTTGACTAGGTCCGGTTGTTCCCATTGAGGAATATGGCCTGCGTCAGGGATGGTGATGAATTGCGATGTCTGAATGGTGTGATGTAGTTCTTCGCCGACGGCAAGGGGGAAGACCCGATCCTGTTCACCCCAGATAACTAACGTGGGGTGGGTGACGGTGCTCAGTCGCATGGCCAATCCTGATTCCCACAGCGGCACCACATGTTTCATCGCCATGAGGGGTTTAAGTATACCGGGTTGTTGACGGTTGCGATTGGAGCGCTCAATGACAGCCGGGGTGAGTAGTGTCGGATTATACACGAATTCCTTCAACGCCGATTCCGTCATCAGCCGACCAAACAGCCAATTTCCCAATGACACGAGCCAAGAGGGCGCGCGAGTCTCCAGGGCCTTTCGGATGGAGGGGCTGGTCAGTTTCTGCATGATGTGTCGAGGCAATCCGCCGATGAGAACGAGTTTCGCGACTCGTCCAGGATGTTCCAGTGCCATCCCAATCGCGAGCCCGGCACCTAGTGAATTACCGACCAGCGTGGCTTTGGGGATGTGCAGGGCGTCCATAAAGCCGGTAAAAAAATCCAAGAACTGATCCGGCCGATACTCAATGTCCGGTTTATCGGAAAAGCCTGAGCCCGGCAAATCAAGAGTAATGACGCGAAAGTGCTGCGACAGCGCATGTTGCTGGTGTTCCCATTGCCACATTGATCCGCCGAATCCATGGATGAGAATAACCGGGGGGCCTGTGCCGATATCCAAGTAGGCGATTCGCTGTTCGTGGACCGTGACGGTTTGGATGGGGATGCGTTCGAATGCTTCAAACTGCAAGGGAATCGGTGGTGAGGTCGCGCAGGCCGTGAGCATCACACCCATGAACAAGAGGCTGTAGAGGAGCAACCGAAACCGCCGACGCGTGTGATCAGGCGAAGGTGACGGAAGGCATGCACTATTCCAATTGGATGACGGTTTCATCCGGCTTCACATTATCCCCTTCAGCGGCAAGAATTGCCGTAACCGTCCCGTCGATCGGAGCCGGTACCTGGCTTTCCATCTTCATCGCTTCGATGATCAACAGCGGATCACCGGACGTTACACTGTCGCCTGCGGCCACGAGAATTTTCACAACGCGGCCTGGCATGGGGGGGGCAACATCACCCGGCTTTGACGGTTTTGGTCTCTTCGGTTTTCCTCCGGTCACCGTCTCCTGAGCCTCCGGGACGCCGGCCAGTACTTCCTGAATCGGTTCCAGTGATACTTCTTGCAGCTTGTCGTTCACCCTGACGTAGTAGGGTTTACGCCCGTCAGTCTTGCGTCCGGATCCGGAAACTTTGACATGGTACGTTTCGCCGTGAACCGTGATGTTGAACTCAGCCGGAGCCAGGTGGAGTTCGTGGGCGACGGCAGGGACCTTAGCCGAACCTGCTTCAAGGGGTTCAGGCGTCAGGTCTCCGCTCTCGCGAGCCTCAAAAAAGTCTCTCGCAATGGCGGGGAACAGCGCAAACGACAGACGGTCTTCGATCGACGAGGCCGAATCCGGCAGCTCTTTCTTGATGGCCTCAAGTTCAGGATCAAGCTGGTCTGCAGGTCTGGTTTTGATCGGGTCTTCATCGCCGATGGCGCGGGCCATGATTTCTTTGTCTACCGATCCAGGAGCGCGGCCATAGAGCCCGAGGAAGTAATTTTTCGTTTCGGTAGTAATAACTTTGTAGCGCTCGCCCGTCAGGACATTGAGCGTCGCCTGTGTGCCGACGATTTGGCTGGTCGGTGTGACGAGCGGGGGGTATCCCATTTCCTTGCGGACGCGCGGGACTTCGTCGAGGACTTCTTTCATCCGATCGAGTGCGTTTTGTTCACTCAATTGCGCCGCGAGATTCGAGAGCATCCCGCCGGGAATCTGCGACGTGAGGATTTCCGCATCGACACCGGTGAAGTCGCTTTCGAATTGGCGATATTTACGCCGGACCTCTCGGAAATGCTCCGTGATCGGAAGAAAGGCTCTCATATTCAATCCGGTGTCATAGGGGGTGTTCCGCAATGAGGCCACCACGGTTTCCGTTGCCGGATGGGATGTGCCGCCTGCCAACGGCGACATGGCGGTGTCGAGCATATCCAGGCCGCCGAGGATTGCCATGAGTGAGGACATGGAGGCCATGCCTGAGGTGTAGTGCGAATGGAGATGGATCGGCACTCGCACGGCGGCCTTGAGGCGGCGTATGAGGTGGTAGGCGTCCAAGGGAGCCAGGAGTCCGGCCATGTCTTTGACGCACAGCGTATCCGTGCCGAGATCTTCCAGTTTCTTCGCCATGTCCACGAAGCGGTCGATGCTGTGGACGGGGCTGACCGTATAACTGATGGTCGCTTCAGCATGTTTGCCGCAGGCTTTGACTTCGCGCACCGCCCGGTCAAGATTGCGCACGTCGTTCAGCGCGTCAAAGATGCGGAACACATCGATGCCGTTCGCCGCCGACCGTTCGATGAACCGTTCGAGCACATCGTCGGCATAATGCCGGTAGCCGACAAGGTTTTGCCCACGGAGCAACATTTGGAGTTTGGTATTCGGCATAGCGGCGCGCAGAGTTCGGAGTCGTTCCCACGGGTCTTCCTTTAAGAACCGGAGACATGTATCGAATGTCGCGCCTCCCCACACCTCAAGCGACCAGAATCCGACGGCGTCGAGCTTCTGTGCGATAGGCAACATGTCTTCGGTACGCATCCGTGTGGCCAGAAGCGACTGATGTCCGTCGCGTAGCGCCACATCGGTGATCAAGAGCTTCTTCCCTTTCGCAGGTTCGATGGCAAACTCTTGTTTGTCTTGGGCAGTGGTTTTCGACGTTTTGACGACCGGAGCGAGTCGTTGTTTAGGAACAGGACGTTTTTTCTTTAAAAATCGTTTGGGTGCCATGATGTCCGATATCGTTATGGTTGAGTGTGTGTTGTCTCGTTCGGCTATAGCCCTTCGTAGGCCGCGATGGCGGCAGAGATTGCCAAGACCAAATCTTCCGGTTGCTGGACTTCATGGTATGAGAACAGTTCCGGATGGGTATCGAGATAGGATGTGTCAAAATTCCCGGCCCTGAAGTCCGGCTCCTTCATGATGCCGGCCATGAATGGTATCGTCGTTTTCACTCCACGGAGAATATATTCTTCCAGCGATCGTCGCATGCGGCTCACGGCTTCGTCCCATGTTCGACCCCGGACCGTAAGTTTAGCTAAGAGTGCATCGTAGTACGGCGGAACCACATAGTCTCTGTAGACTGCGCCGTCGATTCTCACCCCGATTCCTCCGGCGGAAAGATAGGCGGTGATGGTTCCGGTACAGGGCATAAAATTATTTTTCGGGTCTTCTGCGTTGATCCGACATTGGATGGCATGTCCGAGCATGATCACGTCTTGCTGTTTGATATCAAGCTGATGGCCTGCGGCGATCAGAATTTGATGTCGTACGATATCGATTGCGGTGATCTGTTCGGTGATCGTGTGCTCGACCTGCAGGCGCGGATTCATTTCGATAAAGTAGAACCGGCCGTCCTGATCGAGGAGAAACTCGACGGTTCCGGCGTTGTCGTACCGGACTGTTCGTGCGATGGCAATGGCGGCTTCGCCCATTTCTTCCCGCAGTTTCGGCGTCAAGACCAGTGAGGGGGCGATCTCGATGATTTTCTGATGTCGACGTTGGATCGAGCAATCACGTTCACCGAGGTGGATAATATTGCCGTGCTGGTCCGCCAGAATCTGGAATTCGATATGGTGCGGTCGCTCGATATATTTCTCGATAAAGACACTGCCGTCGCCGAAGGATGCCAGGGCTTCCCTCGATGCCGATTCCATGTTCTCGCGTAGTTCGGCGTCCGACCGTACGACTCGGAGACCACGTCCGCCCCCTCCAGCACTGGCCTTGATCATAACGGGGTATCCGGCCTTCTTTGCAAACGCCAGTCCCTCTTTTACATCCGTGATGGCCCCTTCCGTACCGGGAACAATCGGGACGCCTGCTGCTTTCGCAATTTCACGAGCCTTGACCTTACTGCCCATCTGCATGAGGGCGCGGGGAGACGGACCGATGAAGGTAATGCCGCTGGCTCGACAGAGCCCGACGAACTCCGCGTTTTCAGAGAGAAATCCGTATCCCGGATGGATCGCATCAGCCCCGATACGAACGGCGAGATCCACGATCTGTTGACTGTCAAGAAATCCTTTGACCGGTCCTGGGCCGACCAGATAGGCTTCATCCGCCTTCTTGACATAAATTCCGGTCGGATCTCCCTCGGAGTAGATGGCAGCTGTGGCGATATCCAATTCGCGGCAGGCGCGAATGATGCGCATGGCAATTTCACCACGATTGGCGACCAAAATCTTCTTAAACATGGCGTTCCATAGCAGGTTGGAAAGAGAGGGCGTAAGCTAGCACAGGACCCAGAGGTCTGTCGAGGGTGAAACGAGGGTGCAAGAGGGAGGCTGGGATTGAAACCTCGTGGATTCAATGGCTTGGTGGAGTCGGTGTGCTAGTGATGGAGGGATGGGGTGGGGGAGAGTGGTGCTGGAAATCCTACTATGAGCGGACAAAACGGGTTATTGGTCAATGGTCATGAGTCACTGTCTATAGAAACCTTGCGCGCTGGTTTGTGGTCGTATTTCCTGTGTCTCCGATGTATGTGTTTCGTATAAGCCTGGAGTGCCGCCCATTCGTTACTTGGCTAAGACTAAGAAGCCTTTGGAACGAGCGTTTCCTCCGCCGGCGACGATATCAATAAATGAGATGCCGGAACGGACATCGGGTACCGTGGCTTCAATAGTCGTCTCATTAATGAAGGTATAGTCGATCTGTGTCTGACCTGCGGCGCTGAAGGCGACTCCGTGGAAACATTCTTTTGTCCCGAAGTTCTCCCCCTTAATCGAGACCTTCTCTCCCGGTTTGGCTTCGTCAGGTTCCACGGCCAAAATTCTGGGCCGTTTGCTGCGGTCGCAGACCGGGTCTTTCTGGATCGTCTTGTCATCGGACCCATGAATGGATTGCACATCATAGAGCGTAAAGCCGGCTCCCTCGACGATCGCTCCCTCTTCCGCATGGCTCAACGGCGCCAGTGCCGATGTGAAGAACAGGAAGCAGAGCGGGATGATCCAGTATCGTGAGCAGTGGGGGCGCATAGGATCTCCTTTAGCAGGACGGTGAACAAGTCCGCGGCGTTGCGTTCTCAAGCTGTGAACGGTACACGTTGAGGAGAGGGGACGCGAGGGGCGAGAGCAAGCTGGATAGGCCATATTATGAATCGGCGGTGGAATCAGCCCCCTGGCCGGACTCCCATCCGACCGTGGCATTGGGACGAGGCATGTTGCGCATGGCATCCAACGGCGGCAACTTGGCAAACCGCTCCATCCGTTCGTTGTTCATGGCGGCGGCCTTCATCTCTGTGAAGCCGGGTTTCTGTGTGCCGACGACTTTCGAAGAGAAGGACGACAGCAGCCTGGTCGCTTGCCTGGCGTGGCAGGAAGGACATTCCGTATCTTCAACCCGGTCATGAACGGATTGGGTCACTTCAAACTGCGTCGAACAGCCTTCACAACGATATTCGTACAGCGGCATAATCTTCGTTCCTTCTTCCTGCTGGATTGATGATGGGTTTGTCCGTTGAGGGAAGGATGCCTCGTGATGCTCTTGACCGAGCCATAATATTCCGTTTATTCTAACACAATTCACCGGGTCAACTGCCAGTGTCACAGGAGGTTTCTGATGTCAGTGTTGATTAGACGATATAAGGGGCACAACGGGGTCATGCAAGAAGAACGGATCGATGAAGAGGATCGGATCGAACGCTACATGCGTCTCTTCGATAAGAACGATGTCAAGAAGTTGGAGACCGGAGTCAAGGTCTTCATTGAAAAGGATGAGTGGCAACTCCTCGCCTGATTCGGCTGAAAAATGGGGTAGGGTTTCAGGTGAAGGGTGACGGGACGGCGTGAAATCGTTCTGCTCACCTCTCACCCCTTCCTTCACATCTGGTAACAATTTCGTATGACCTACTGGATTCATGTTGCCCGATCGATTGACCGGGTGACGTTACACCGTGATCGATGTTCCGAAGTGCCGTCGAATGCCACTTCCAGTGATTTCTGGGAAGGGGGCTGGTTCGATTATCCCGACAAGGAACGGGCGCTTCGCGCCATGGAGCAGGCCGGCCCCAACGATCAGCGGCGGTGCCCCCTCTGCAAACCGTGAACAGTGCTGGGTTCCGAGTAAAGAGATCGGGTTCCCTTGCTCAGCACTGAGTCCTCAATGCTCAGCACTGGAAAATTATGCCGCGTCTTGCCCTTCTCTTGACGACCTTGATTTGGGGTGCGACGTTCCCGGCGACAAAAGCGGCGCTTGAGCAAATCCCACCGCTATCGTTCTTACTATTGAGATTCTTGTTAGGCGCCGTGCTTGTCGGCGCGTGGCTGGTGCTGGCCAGGCGCCGTCTCCATTGTGATCGCGGAATCCTTGTGGCCAGCGCGATCGCTACGGTCTTTCTCTTTCTCGGTTATGTATGCCAAACCGTCGGTCTGCGCCATACCGGAGCCTCAAATTCCGCGTTCCTTACGGCGCTATACGTCGTATTCGTGCCGTTGTTACTCAGGAGATTGAACGGGCGGGTTATGCTCGCCGTCGCGGTGTCGGTGGTAGGACTCTGGCTGTTGGTCAAACCGAGTGCCGGTGTGAACGTCGGCGACCTGTTGACGATCGGATGCGCGGTTGCGTTTGCAGGACATATCATCTGTCTTGAGCGGTTCACCCGCGAGTTCGATGCACCGTCGCTATTGGCGTGGCAGATGATCGCCACGACATTGCTGTTTATCCCGAGTGTGTGGTGGGAGGAGACGTCGGATGGGGCCTTTGCCCCGACCGTCGTCCTGCTGATTGGACTTGGCATTACGGGGGGATTGGCGACCGGAGCCTTTGCCGTGCAAATGTGGGTTCAGCAACTTGTTCCGGCTCAACAGGTCGCGTTGGTATTTGCCTCGGAACCGGTGTATGCCGCATGGCTTTCTTGGTACTTCCTGGGTGAGACGTTGGATTGGCAGGGATGGGTCGGGAGCGGACTTATCGTATCGGCAGTGGTCATCGGAGCGTTTGTGAATCCGCCACAACCACCACCGGAACGGGTAACAGAACCGGCCTGAGGAGCAGGCTCACTCGAAATACACCAAGCAAACGAAATAAACCAGACAAGGAGCGATATGGCGCAAAAATTTGGAAACGGACGCTGGGTGCATGAAGGATTTCTCGATAACCGCGTGGAAGGAACGATTGTTGGTCGAGTAGTCTTTGCCGCGGTCGGGCCTGTGGAGTTCTATCTGAAGGGGGACTTTAAGCCGGATATTGCGGGAGAAGTCATCCAGTTTCGCAATAGTCGATTTGAAGATGATGACACGGCAGTGCAGGTGATCGGTGATATGGAGAATCCCCAGATCGGGACGGCCTATGTCATTTCACTGGACCCCCATCCAAACCTTGTTCCGCATCCCTATGTGGAGTGGTTCACGCTACGGAAGGACCATTACCGGTTCGAGCTCAACCCCGAGGACGCCTGGATTGTGCCCACAGCCGAGTTGGATTCGATTGATCAGGAGAGTCGGAAAATCCGCGAAACCTTGGCGGTTCAGATGCCTGAACGGCCAAGGTCAGATGATGAAGACTCACAGTGGGTGTAGCAAGATGGTGAAACGTGAAACGTAAAAGGTAAGGTGAAGAATTTCCGGAGATGTGACGTTCCGAATCCTTTCACGTCTCACGTTTCACGTCTCACGGGGCCCCGGTCAGGCCGGGATATTTTCAGCCTGGGTCGGGACCGGAATCGACATGTCGATCGGCCGCTTGATCGTGACCCGATCCGATTCCTGCTTGGTCTTTCCTTCGCGCACGTGTTCGGGTACTCCCCGCACGTCCCATATCAGCCCCAGGTACTCTAAGACCTTCAAGCAATAGTAGGTCACATCGATCTCCCACCAATAAAAACCCTGTCTCGTAGAGGCAGGATAGTAGTGGTGGTTATTGTGCCAACCCTCTCCCATGGTGATGAGGGCCAGGATGAAATTGTTGCGGCTGTCGTCGCCGGTCTCATACCGCTGTGACCCGTAGACATGTGAAAGTGAGTTGATCGTGAAGGTGCCGTGTGCAAGCGCGACGGTCGAGATAAAGAAACCCCAGATGAGCATCTGGGGGCCGTTGGTGCCGAGTTCGGGAGCGCAGAGTTCGAGCAGCGAACCAAATCCGAACATGGCGAAGCCGGTCAGGATCGGAATCAAGACGTCGAAACGGTCAAGGAATCGCAATTCGGGAAACTTGTAAAAGTCCATGATGGATTTGAACCGCGGCGCATAGTGTGTTTGAGAGGTAAACCATCCCATATGCGACCAGATAAATCCTCCTTGCCGCGGGGAATGCACATCGTCCGGCGTATCAGAGGCGATATGGTGGTGACGATGATGGCCTGCCCACCAGAGAGGACCACGTTGCACGCACATTCCGCCGAGGATGGCGAAGGCCAACTGGACCCCACGTGAGGTTTTAAAGGTTCGATGCGAAAAGTACCGGTGGTACCATCCGGTGATGGCGAACATCCGGATGAAATAAAAGGCCACGGCCACGGTCACGGCCGTCCAGCTCCACCCCACCCAATAGACGCCGAAGCACATGAGATGGACCGCAATAAAGGGAATGCTGCGAATGAAATCAAATTTCGGCGGCCCCTCGATCTTCATGTTCTCCAGGCCGGCCCATGAGTCGAACCAACGGATAAACGAGTACCAGCTCTCCCGGCTTGTGGTCTGTGAAGGGGTGGTCGATACATCGGACATGCAATTACCTCCGGGTCGTGGATCGGTGCAGCATTGGTGGAATTGCACCGAAATCCCGATTATGCTGAAAGATCTCGCGGCGCTTGAGTTGAGAAGAACGTAGGCAGGCCGCAGAGGATGAATGTACTATAAGCTGTTTGATATCGTGGCATTATACACACAACTGCCGAAAAGTAAAACGCCTTTGTCCGGCCTCTGACATTATGTTCACTCATTGTACAGGAATGGCTTGCTCTGTCTACTCTTTTAGCGGCTGATGATGCCGGATTCGGATGGGGGCAGACATGGTGTGAATATCAGCATCACCCGTCTCGTCCGGCGGCTTGCTGAAGTGAATGAGGTGAGCTAGAGAGGGGCGAGAGGCGAGGGGCGAGGGGCGAGAGGGAGTCACCAGGGTTCCTTGTGTCTGTTTCACAATACGGTGGTGTGTAATATAGCTGGAATAGTTTTTCGCGACCCTGCTACAATGCCGCGCCATGAAGAACGATCGTTTTCTCAAAGCGTGCCGGCGCGAACCGGTTGATTGTACCCCGGTGTGGTTCATGCGCCAAGCCGGACGTTATATGGCCGAGTATCGGGCATTGCGGGCCAAACATTCCATTCTCGAAATGTGTAAGACGCCCGAGTTGGCCGCTCAGGTCACCATGCAGCCGATTGAGGCCTTTCCCCTGGATGCTGCGATTATCTTCGCGGACATTCTCCTGCCGTTGGAGCCGATGGGGCTCAATTTGGAATTCGCCCAAGGTGAAGGTCCGGTGATCCATAATCCGATCCGAGACCGAGCGGCGGTCGAGCAGCTTACGGTCGGAGACGGCGAAGAACTGGAATATGTGGCCGAGGCCATTAGGCAGACCAGGCGTGCACTTGATGGGCGCGTGCCCTTGATCGGGTTTGCCGGTGCACCGTTTACCTTGGCCAGTTATGCCATAGAGGGCGGCGGATCGCGTAACTATCTCCATACCAAACAGTTGATGTATGGAGATCCGACGGCCTGGCACAAACTGATGGATAAATTTGCCCGGGTGATTACCGGGTATTTAAAGCGGCAAATCAAAGCGGGGGCACAGGCAGTTCAGCTGTTCGATAGCTGGGTCGGCTGTCTCTCGGCGGGTGATTATGCGGAATATGTGAAGCCGCATGTGCAGCTGATCTTCGAGGGGCTCAAACATGAGGGAGTGCCGCTGATTCATTTCGGCACCGGGACCACCGCCATTCTTCGGCAGATGCGTGAGGCGGGTGGTGACGTGATCGGCGTCGATTGGCGCATCCACCTCGACGAAGCATGGGAGATGGTCGGGCATGATCGTGCGGTGCAAGGGAACTTGGATCCGCTCGTGTTGTTTGCCCCGCTTCACGAAATCGAACGCCGTGTCGAAGACATCTTACGGCGAGCCGGAGGGCGTGCGGGCCACATCTTCAATCTCGGGCACGGCATTCTTCCCACGACGCCGGTCGAACACGTCGCCGCGACGATTGACATGGTGCACAAGCTCAGCCAGCGATAGAAACGATAGTTTTACGTTGTGAGTGTTGAATGGTGAGTGATGCGCTCAACACTCAGAACGTACAGCTCAAAACGTATTGTGATACATGACGGATCAGTCGAAACATCCTACGGCAGTGCTTCTCATGGCCATGGGCGGGCCTGATTGCCTGGAGAATGTCGAGCCGTTTTTGCTCGATGTGCGTGGAGGCAGGCCGACACCGCCGGCGCTCGTCGAAGAAATTCGGGAACGGTATCGGGCCACCGGCGGCAAATCACCGGCTGTCGGCATTACGCAGGCGGTGGCGGGCAAGTTGGAGCAGCGGCTGAATGAGTCAGGTCATGGGCGTTACCGGGTGTATGTGGGATTGCGCCATTGGCATCCCTTCATCAAAGACACCTATGGCGAGCTGTTGCAGACCAATCCCGAGCAGGTCATCGGACTGTGCATGGCGCCGCAGCAATCGTCGCTGAGCACCGGTGCTTACAAGAAGAAAGTAGAAGAGGCGCGCGCAGTCTTTGACAACGCGGTGCCGGTCAGTTATGTCGGAAGTTGGAACCGCCATCCCAAACTGATCGCCGCGATCGTTGATCAAATTGAAGAGACTCTGTTGAAGTTTCCTGCCGATGTGCGGGCATCCGTGCCGGTCTTGTTCACGGCGCATAGTCTTCCCGAACGGATCGTGGCCATGAACGATCCCTATCCCGAGGAGGTGAAGGGCACTGTCGAGGCGGTGACCGCCCACTTGGGCGGCCGGCCGACGGTCTTTGCCTATCAGAGTCAGGGACGATCGAACGAGCCGTGGCTGGGCCCGACCGTGGAAGCCATGCTGGATACCCTGCATCAATCCGGGCACCGCCATGTCTTGGTGGCTCCGATCGGATTTATCTGCGATCACGTTGAAACCCTGTTCGATATCGATATTGAGTTGAAACAATTGGCTTCCGGGAAGGGCATGCAGCTTGAGCGGATGGCCATGTTGAACGATCAGCCGGCATTAGTCGACGTCTTGCTCGACGTGTTGGCCGCGCACGAATCCACACAATCCCTTCCATCGTGAGTAGTCTCCGTACCATTATCGTCGGCGGCGGGATTTCCGGTCTGGCGACCGCTTTTGCCCTGCAGGAGGAAGCGGCGGCGAAGGGGGTCTCACTCCAATGCACCGTTCTCGAAGCCGGATCTTACTGGGGGGGGAAGATCGTCACCCACCGGATCGGCGAACTGGTCACCGAAGCCGGTCCCGACTCGTTTTTGTCTCAGAAGTCGGCCGGCCTTGAACTCTGCGCAAAACTGGGATTGGCCGATCAGCTCATCAACACGAATGAGACAGGGAAGAAAGCCTTTGTCTTGCGCGCAGGCCGGCTTCACGAATTACCTGAAGGGTTGGTCTCGTTCGTGCCGAAGCAGATGGGCCCGTTTCTGCGCAGTGGGTTGCTGAGTTGGACGGGTCTGGCTCGGATGGGACTGGATACCGTGATTCCACGCGGTCCTGCGGATGGTGATGAATCATTGGCATCGTTCTTCCGGAGACGATTCGGCGCGCAGGCCTTTGAACGTGTGCTGGAACCGCTTATGGCCGGAATCTATGCCGGTGACGCCGAGCAGATGAGTCTCAAGGCTACTTTTCCCAGATTTTTTGAACTGGAACAGCGTTATGGCAGCATCATTCGCGGCATGATGGCCGCCAAAAAGAATGCACCGCCGCCTCCTTCCGGCCGGCCGCGGCGCACGATGTTTGTCAGTCTCAAGAACGGACTGAGCGATCTGGTGACGGCGTTGACGGAGCGATTGACTCAGCAAGGGGTGGAGCTTCGCCTGGGCTGCCGAGTCGAGGCCCTGCGAGTCAGGTCGCATCAGGCTGGTCGCTGGATGTACGACCTGATCCTCGATGATGGATCGGCCCTTTCTGCAGAAAGCCTTGTGCTGGCTACGCCGGCCTATGTGTCTGCGGAGCTGTTGCGTCCGTTAACGCCGATCGCGGGTGGATTACTGGACATGATTCCCTATGCCTCGACGGGCACGGTTTCCATCGCCTATCCCGCAGAGACGGTTGCGAGTGTGGTAGAGGGATTTGGATTTATTGTGCCTCGTGTGGAAGAACGCGATCTGATTGCCGCCACATGGACATCGCTCAAGTGGCCCCATCGGGCGCCGACAGATCAAGTCCTGATCCGTTGCTATGTCGGCGGTATCGGACGGGATGCCATTCTGAAACTGGATGACAATGACTTGCTGGCCAAAGTCCGCGCGGACCTGGCGGCTCTGTGTGGGATTCAATCTGAGCCTGTGTATGCGGAAGTCAATCGCTGGTGGAAGGCGATGCCGCAATATACGGTGGGCCATCTCGATCGGCTGAGTCAGTTGGATGCGGCCGTAAGCCGCTATCCTGGCTTGGCCTTGACGGGAGCGGCCTACCGGGGCGTCGGGATTCCCGACTGCATCCGCGACGGCGCCCTCACCGCCTCCAGAATCCTGAAAGACCTCACCGGCGAGAGACCATCCTAAAGTCCCTCATCCTCCATTCTGGACCACGTCATAAGGCAAGTCTTTGCCGTACCTTTCACGTTTCACTTTTCACGTTTCACGGGTTCAAGGAACGCCGCTGTCGGATGTGTTCAATGCCTAATCACGGGAGAATGATGGCGTCTTGTGAATAGCCCATCTCTTTGAGCGTCGATTCCAGTGCGTCAACCATCTGGGTCGGGCCGCAGAGAAACACGCAAGTGTCGGGGCCTGGGGGAGGAAGGTGTTGGCGGAGTACATCGGGTGTCACACGGCCGGTGCCCTGTGTCCATCCTGCCGGAGGCTCTTCCAGCAGGTGATAACAGTGGAAGTTCGGATAGTCCCGAACATCCCGTTCCCATTCGTCTTTGAAGATAATATCCGCTTCGGTCTTGTTGGCGAAGATCAGAAAGAGCTCCGCCTCGACTCCTTTGGTCAGGATCCAGCGGATGATGGAGATCATCGGGGTAATCCCGGTGCCGCCCGCCACGAATCCCACCTTCTTGGCCATCCCGTCCACCCAATGGCCACCCGTGTTCGGTCCGCTCATGAGAACGGTGTCGCCGACCTGCAGGTCGTGGAGATACTTCGAGATCACGCCGGCCTCATACCGTTTGACGGTGACGTCGAAATAGCCGGTCACTCCCGGCAATGAAGAAGGCGTGTAGGCCCGTTTGATGGTCTTGCCGTTGACTGTGGCGTGGATGTTGAGAAAGTCGCCGGGCAACATGTCCAGCGTCGCATCAGCGGGAAGTCCGAACCGGAATGTCTTTGTATCGTAGGTGTCCGTCTCGATGGCGATAATGGGGTACGGACTCGGTGTTTTCGTCTTGATGCGGGTAACGGCATCCATAGCAGGGCACATCATACGACGAGCGGGCGAGCCATGCAACGTGAAAGTGCCATGGTGCAGGCGGAGGGTGAGATCCAGGCTGAGTGTTTGACCGCCGGTACCCAACAGGCCGAATACTTGCCTTGTTCCAGCGGTACAGTACCATTGAGCATGGCGAAGGATTC
>JAOUPN010000280.1 GCA_029879905.1 Nitrospira sp.
GTCGCAGACGACGGAGCCAGTCCCTAACAGTACGTCGAGGGACCGAGGGGCGAGCCCGCCGCCCACAGGCTTGTCGCAGCAGCGGATCGGCGATTGCAGCAGAAGTGCTCATGAATAATGCGGGCTAAGAGCAACATATGCTAGCTTCCGTCCATACAACACACCTCTACGGCTCGCGAACCATATGCCAGGATCCACCATCATTTCAATGAGCGAGGGGAAGGTCAGTTGTTGAGTACGAGTTCTTATACAGATTGGCGTATTGAGCGACCTATATATCCGTAGCCAGTACTGTACCTATGAATGGCCACGATTCCTCATCGTCCCCGACCGGCTCGGGCAATCAACTCCTTTAGCCCTTTTAAATCCAACGCCCCGGGGACGAGTTCCGTGCCCACAATAAAACCTGGCGTTCCTGAAATACCGAGTTCCTCAGCGAGGGCTCGATTCTTCTCGATAATGGTCTGCCATTCGGGATTCGCCATATCGGCCTCCAGCTTTTTGGCATCCAGACCGACGCCCACGGCGATTTTCAAAATTTCGGCCTTCGTCATGTCGGCATGAGAGGCAAAGAGCGCTTCATGGAAGGCCTGATGCTTACCCTGCGCCTGTGACGCAAGAGCAGCCTTGGCTGCAAGTTCAGATGGTTCACCAAGAATCGGAAAGTCTTTGTACACCACCCGTACCCGGGGATCTTCCTTCTGCAATGCCGTCACAGCCGACGCGGCCTTTTTACAATAGCCACAGCGATAGTCGAAGAACTCAACGAGCGTGACTTCTCCCTTGAGGTTGCCGCTGACCGGAGACCTCGGATCGTGAAGCAATTCCTGTTGTTTCGCTGCAAGCGCAACTTTCTGACGTTCCCGCAATTCGGCTTCCCGCTTGGCTTTCATCGCCTGCAATGATTCCATGATGACTTCCGGATGGGTCCGGATATACCGTTCGATCACGGCATCCGTGAGGTTTTGAGAGTCAACCGGCATGTCCTCGATTTCGTGAGCATTGGTTGCACCACCTGCCATGCAAAGGGCGAGAGTGGTACAGATATTCAGCAATAGCGGAACGCGACTTCTGATCGAGCAACGATGCATAGATACAACCCCTATGTAGATAAACGGTTCGCGCACGGCCTTACCCTTTTGTCATGCCTGAGGGAAACACAGTACTCACGGCGGTGCATTCTCAACCGATTCGGAGACTCCGTCAAGTACGGCGGAGTCTCGTGAAGTTATCTGATTTTTCTTTAGAAAGGAATATCAGTGACCTATCGTAAACGTGATCGCCAATAGTCCGGCCGTCGTTTCGACAGAGCGACAAAACCAAAGTCATTTAAGGCGCCAGGGCAATGCCGCATTGCAAGGAGCAATCTCAATTCACACTTATCTAATGAGGATTCGCCTCATCGATTATTTTTGCCTGACCAGTCATTGCTTAATATAAGGTTTCCATTCTTTAAAACTACTAATCGCCCAGGAGGAGTATCCTCAGTTCCCACATAGAAGACTGAAAAACGGTATTCATAGCTACCATTGAGGAACTTATAATAAAGATCTCCACCAGTCCCTTCATATGTTATTGTTCCATTCATCACAATGATGTCTGGTTTCTGACTTATCCTTTTCCCTTTGCTCCATGAGGCGTATCGATAACTGTGGCCCTCCATGAGGTCTATTCGGATGTGGTATTGACCTATGTCATCTTCAAAAATAGGACGAAGAAATGATTTCAAGTCAACATGGAGTGTCTCTTTTTGAAGAGAAATTAATTGCGCTACCTTTTCCTGCTGTGTTGTTGTTACGTAATTAACCTTTATGATCTTACCCTCATAGTTGATCCATACGTCCCCACCATAAAACATTATTCCACGCCACCCAACTGCCGACCACACTTTATCGTCAGATGCATCGGAAGCAGAAATATCGTTTAACAACTTGTCGTCAAATACTTCGTCAAATCGTCTAATAAGCTCCTCTTCAGTCAAAATGTCTGGATTTGGATACTGCATGGGAATTGGGTATACAAAAAGGTCTGCGATTTTTTCCTTCTGTCCTGTTGCAAATACTCCAATAATGTCATTCACCATGTTTTGATACTGAGGGCTTAATGCATTAGCTCCTACAGGAAGAACCAGCAACAGAAGCAGAATCGAAACAATTCGCACGTAGCACCTCATAGACAATTACATTTGAGCAAATCCGCAACCCAATCGGACCCACCGGTTCGTGTCTATATGATACGCAACTACAGTTTACGAACAATATTCAGGCCTATCACTTATTCAACATACGATGTCCTACCGGCTGATCATCACGAATTTTTATGTGGAGCCCCACGGCTTAGCGGCCGTGACCCTTTTTGAGTCTTCGACGACACCTTGCTTAAGCATGTTTTCCTACACCAAATCTATGGATGGGACCCGCTACGCATTCCTCCACGGCTTTCCAGCCGTGGCTTCCTGCGAAGGCGGGTGAAATTCATCAGCCTCTTGCACGAGGCTGCCGGGGAATTAGCCAAAGCCGCCTACTGATACGAAAGCCGCCAGATTGAGACCGATTAAAGGAGCCGCCCTTCTACTGCGACCACAAGTTAGGCCGTGACCCGCACGTTGTTATGCAAGAATTCCGGCGCGAAGTCTGCGCCGTTCGGCCACACCAGCGTGTGAAACTCAGGATGAACCATGAAGGCCTTGAAGTAACTAAGGTCACGGAGGGGTTCGAATACCGGTCCTCGCAACTCTGCAGCCAAATCAATTTCCCCAGCCGTCCCGTCACGAAATCGCATCCACACCACATATCCACCGACATACCGAGCTTCGATCACGTGATAATTCATTGCGTCACTCCAATGGAGCGATCCGATTGAGCGGACGCCCCTGCCGAGCTAGTTCCCAGTTGTCCTGCAATTCTTGTTTGTGGAGCGCGGCCCACTCCAACACGTGCCGAAGCGCTCGAGGCGGAAAATTGCCGAGGAATACCCCAGACTCTACCTCAACCGCAATCTCGTGGTCCCCATATACCGCATGGAAGTGCGCAGCACCGTGTTCATTGTAGAACATGCCGATCACAATGCCGAGAAAACGAGAAATCTCGGGCATACGTGCCTCAAAAGTCTCAAGACCCTCTCAATTGAAGCCGGGAGCTGTCATGCGCAGATCCTTGAGATTTCATACCGTGAGTATAGCTGACTTGCTCTCCAGCGTCACTCGTCCAAGCTTGGTCGTAAGAGGATAGGCCCATAGGAGAACGCAAAGAGGAGATAGGCGCCGCTCCAGCTGACCGCGGCGAGTCCCATGACCAGATGATTGGTGAGTCCGGTCGCCGGGCCGAAAACTCGTACCAGCGCGCCTAGAAATGCCAACAGATAGATCGTGACCGTGAGCGGACCTGCATGACGTTCCCTCCCTGTATGGCCCAAACTGGCACGGGTCATAACCCCTAGCGTCATCACACCGATGGCGCCAGTGGTCAAGGCATGCAGCGCATCGGCAGGTGCCAATCCAACTCCAAGCAATGATCCCCCAAAGAGGAGCAACGCCGCCGCCACCCACGCATAGCCCACATGCAGCACCAGCACCAACGGCTCAGGCCAGGTATGCCAACCTCGCCAACGAATGAGACGACCTGCATTCACAACTCCGGCCAGCAGGAATAGGCAGCCCGTCACCATGCCCCACGGTTGCACCATCCAGGTGATGACGGAGACCACGACGAGTACGATCGACGCCTTGTCGTACGGAGCAAACTCCGCCGGCCGTTCCGGCCTCCCTCGCACCTCAAAAAACTCTTCGGTGAAATTCGGAACGACCCGTCCACCGATAATCGTGAGCAACACCAAAATCACACCTAACCCGATACGAGGAGAGAGATCCGCCACCTGATCACTTAGAGTCATGACATGAAACAGAATATTCCCCAACGCATAGAGGCTGACCAGTACACCCATCGGGGCATGCCGCCAACTTTTCACTGCAGCGATTTCCCGCCAAATAAGTCCCGCTGCCGCGATAAGAAATGCACAGTCGACAATGGCTGCCACGGATGACGCAACCCCCGGAACAGCGATCGCGAGCCGCCCTGCCAGCCATAGCGACCACAGACCCGCCAACTCAATCCCTCTGATCGGCGGTCGATCGGTCCAGTTCGGAATGGCGGTCAGCATAAAACCCATGATGACCGCAGGCAAAAACCCGAACACCATTTCATGGATATGCCAGACTCTCGGCGGGTAAAGAAGCTGCTCTGTTCCGACACCGGCCAGCATCATAATCCACACCGGGATTGCGACTCCGGCGAACAGCGCCGCACTCAGAAAGAACGGACGGAATCCCATAGAAAACAGCGCCGGCCCGCGATAGCGTGCTTCTTCGTTCACCACATTACTCATCCCGAACTCCGCGATTGACCACTGCTCCTCTTATCATTCCCGCATGTTTCTAGCGGGAATCCAGAAATTCCGGAATGCCTGGATGCCCGCGTTCGCGAGCATGACCCGTATTTTTCCATCACCACGTCACCTTCCCATCATGATAAGGACTTTGACCGGTCTTCCATGATCGCATCATTGATCTGTAGACGTCTGGATCATGGGCATGAAGAGATGAGAAGAACGACAACACAACCGATCTCTGTGGTGTTCACTCTCGGTGGGACTAACAAATCTTACCGCCAGCCTTCCCCGCTGGTGCCTCCGCCGAATCCGCCCCAGTTCCCGCCGAATCCTCCCTGACCGGTTCCCCAATACTCTCCCTTCTGGAGACGGGGATACGGCTGACGACGATCGGGACGGCTGATGAACCAAAACGCGGCGATGGCCACAGCCGTGAGCATGATGGTCAGCCAAAACCCGAGACCTTTGAGATGGGTTTTTCGTAACTCACCGACCCTGACTTCTTGTGCGGATG
>JAOUPN010000281.1 GCA_029879905.1 Nitrospira sp.
GTCATGATAGTATTTCTTCGACTGGCCGTGCTCGCGCAACAGACGGCAGGTGTGGGCCACCTGCTCGTCATTAGTGGTAATGGCGCCGGCCTCGCCGCAGGCACCAAGGTTTTTCCCGGGATAAAAGCTAAAGGCGGCGACATGGCCGATCGACCCGGCTTTCCGCCATCGGTTCTCTTTCTTGGAAAAATACTCCGCCCCCTGCGCTTGACAGGCGTCCTCGATCACTTTGAGCCCGTAGGTCTCAGCCAATTCCATGATCGGGTCCATGTCTGCGACTTGCCCGTACAGATGCACCGGCACGACGGCTGTTACCGGCCTGCCGGTTGCCTTATGACGCACCTGCTTCGTCTGCGGATCCCGCGCACAGGTCTGCTCTAAATAGACACGTAGTTTCTCCGGATCCATCGCATAGGTCCGCTCATCGATATCGACAAAATCCGGATGGGCGCCGGCTTGCGAGATCGCTTCGGTCGTGGCAATAAAGGTATTGGGCACCGTCACGACGATGTCGCCGGCCTTCACGCCTGCGGCAATCAACGCGAACCGCAGCGCATCCGTCCCGCTCCCGACTCCGATGCAGAGCTGTGCGTCGCAGAATTCGGCAAAGTCTTCTTCGAACTGCTTCACCATCGGCCCACCGATGAATCCGGCTGTGTTCAGCGCGGTCTTCATCACCTCGACCAACTCATCTTGCAATTCCCGATGTACGGTTACCAGATCTAGAAACGGGATTTTGTCATTCGCCATGATTACCCCCCAAGTCAAGATATCGCACCACTCTGCCGGGACTTCCCGCGACGACGGCATAGGCAGGGACATCCTTCGTCACGACGGCGCCGGCCCCGATCAAGGCAAATTCCCCGATGACCACATTGGCCAAGATCGTCGCACCGGAGCCGATCGACGCCCCTCGCTTTACCAGGGTGGTTTCCACTTTCCAATCCGCATCGGTCTGCAGCGCACCATTCATGGTGGCACGCGGCAAGGTATCGTTGACGAAGGTCACGTTATGTCCGACAAACACTTCGTCTTCGATCGTCACGCCCTCGCAGATGAATGTATGGCTGGAGATTTTGCATCGCCGTCCGACCTTCGCGTTCTTTTGAATTTCCACGAAGGCGCCGATCTTGGAATCGTCGCCCACTTCACACCCATAGAGATTGATGAATTTCGAGAACTTGACGTTGTGCCCGAGCTTAACGTCAGGGGCGATGGATACATAGCGCTCGTCAACTACCGGCGCGCCGACCGACGGCTCACTCGATTGCAGAGTATTGTTGTTCATGGATTAACTCCCGTGGGGCAGGTTCAGGCTCAGGTTAAGGTTGAGTTTGGCTCAGGAACTACATCGAACAAGTTCATTCCTAATAGCCCTTCCGATTTTTGTGTTGGTTTCTCTCTTATGCCCTCGCCCTCTCCCCCGAAACGGGGGAAGCTGAAAGTGTTGAGTGCTGAGACACGAGTGCTGAGTTGAGAGTGGAGAGTGTTGAGTTATGAATTCAATTCCGTCCTGGATCCTGTCTCAGCAATCATCTCTCAGCACTTTCTGGTACCCCTTAACCTTAACCTCAGCCTCAACCTTCTTAAATAATTATACGGCGTGAGGCAGGCGGATCTGATCGCGGTTGATCGTCATCTCGGTGTGCCGCCCTAACATGGTCAAGAGGACACAGACCCGCTGCTGTTTCTTCATGTCCCGGAGGAATACCACTTCAAGGCCGGCCAATGGCCCTGATGCAATTCGCACAACCTGACCCTCTCGGAGCGATGGTTTCACGATCCGCACATAGCCGTCTTCCAAACGTTCCTTGATCGCCTCAATCGTCGTATCTCCCACCTCGGCCGGTTGCAACCCGAACTCCACGATGTTCAAGACGCCCCTGGCAAACTTGACGGCCCTATATCTGTCTTGTAGATCGAATCGAGCGAAGAGGTAGCCTGGGAACAGGGGCTCAACCGCCGACTCCAGCTTCAACATCGGCAATAGAGTCTCCTCACAGAGTTGGTTCAGATGCACATGTGCGATCCGTTCCTGATGAGGCTTCGTCCTGATTACATACCAGGGCATTCGGTTACCTCCTGTAACATAAGATCAAGGTTGAGGCTGAGGTTGAGGGTAAGATAAGAGACTGAAACGGATGAAGAAGGCTCAGGTTGAGATTCTGATTACGGATACATAAAGATACAGTCGCCATCTTGGTGGTTCCCTTAGCCTTAGCCTGAACCTTAACCTATCCGCTTAATTCGTCGCTCGACGGGCTGCCGCCCTTCCGGCCACAGCCGGTTTTCTTCGATATCCGCATCGGGACTGGCTCCGGCCGTAGGCAAGGTGCCTGTCCCGGTTCTGAAGGGGACAGACACCACGCGCCCGCCTGCCTGCAGGCAGTCGAGGCGGGGAAGGGTGTCAGTCCCCTCATACAAGGTTGAGGTTAAGGTTCAGGCTAAGTTTGAGCTATGAACTAAGACGGAAAAATTAATCCTACCTTAACCTCGACCTCAGCCTATCGCCGCCCATTCAGGCTACTCCCCACCATAGGCCGTGGAGTAGCCGTGGAAATATGCCGGCATGCTTTGCGCTTCTACGGCGTTGAGAATGACATTCGCTTCGGCGGTCAGCCCGAGCATGGCAAAGGCCTGCTGCACCGCCGGTTTGGGTGTGACCCCGGCCCTGATCACCAGCACATGCAGATCTGCCATATCGGCCAAGATCCCCATGGTTGCGCTGGGCAACACCGGAGGCGTATTGAGCAAGATATAGTCGAACTTGGTCCGCATTTCCGGGAGCACCGTTTTCAATCGGCGAAGCCTCGTCAGCTCGTTAACCTCTCCTAGGCCCTTTCCCGTCGACAGAATCGAACAGGGCGTCTCGTCGATGGAAGCGAGGCATTCCTCCAACGACAGCAGGCCATCCAAGTATTCGAGCAGACCGCCGTGAGCCGGGACCGATGCATAGCGATGGAGTCCGGGATTCCGAAAATCGCAATCGACCAACAGAGTTTTTCTTCCAAGGTCATGCGCCAAGGCATAGCCGAGATTGACGACGGTCGTGGTCTTGCCCTCTCCTTTTAAGGCGCTCGTAATGTCGACCACCGTCGACGCCCGTTCTTCCGTGGACAGGACCAGCCTCGTCGCCGCCATCTTATATTGTTCCGCCGCAACCGACTGCGGTTGCCACTTTGTCACCAGACTCAACTGAGGAGACAGCGGCTCGCCTCCGCCTGTGTGCTCGATCCCCACCGGCCGTCTTCTCCCAAATCGAAGTGCCGGCAGGCGTCCGGCCAATGTTCCGGTCGAACCGGTGTCCGTTCCCGGCGCATTGAGCCGATGATGCGTCCCAAACAAATTCGGGATGGCAGCCAACACTCGAATGCCCGGCAGCATTTCGACTTCTTCCCGACGCTTGAATGTCGGCGTCATCTGTTCGATGCCGAGCGCCGCTCCGACACCCAACCCACATCCGCCGATGAGGCCGATCAGCATGATGACCAGCCGGTTCGGCTTTTCCGGCTTTTCCGGCAGATTGGCCGGATCCAGCACTCGGAACTGTTCTCCCTTTTGCCGCTTTTCCAAATTCTCGGCCACATGGGCGTTCAGCCGTTTATCGAGCAGAGACTGATAATTCTTTTGCATGTTTTCATAATCGCGCAGGAGGATCATCAGCTCCTGCTCGCGCGCGGGCGTCTGCTCCACCCGGCCCTCGAACTCCTTGATATGGTCGGCCAGTCTGCGGCGACGGTCCTTGATCGAGGCGACTTCTACCATCAATTCATTCCGCTGTTTGATGAGTTCCCGCAGATAGGGATCGAATGTTTTGGCCGCATCCGCGTCCTTTTCGTCCGCAGGGTCTCCATACTTGTCGATCAACTGTTTCTTGACGCCGGCGATTTCCTGCCTGAGCTGGGCAATGTCCGGATAGGTTTCTTTATATTCTGCCAGCAACGTGGTGAGACTGCGTTCCAGCTCGCGCAACCGTATGACCAGCGGATCCATGCCGGTGGTCCCTCCGGGCTGCCCTGGCGCGGTCGATCCGGACAACGCCTGCGTCGTGCCGCTCGCCTCATATTCCCTGATCGACTTTTCCAGCATCCCGAGCCGATCTGTCTTGCTATGGACCAACTCGTCGGTCGCATGGAGATCCGACTGTAACCGGTCCAAGGCCCTGAGGTTGGCCTCCATCTGTTCCGGCAACAGCCCGATATACTTGGACTTGAAGGAGCTGATTTCCCGTTCCTTAGCCTCCAACAACGACTTGGCCGAGTTCAACTCTTGTTCGAGAAAGACGGAGACGCCGGTCACCATCTGTTCCCGCACTTTCAAATTTTCTTCGATATATTGCGACGCCAGTTTGGCCGTGACTTTCATCGCCGTCATCGGCTCCTCATGGGAGAACGAAATGGTAAAGGCCTCCACGCTCTTGCCCCTGATCCCCGTGGTCCCGACGGTGTCGATCTTGATCTGTTTCCGCACGTCTCCCAAGACCGATTCGAGTCCATCCCGCCTGACTTTATTTTGATAGAGTTTGAAATCCTCGATAATCTGCCCCAGCAGCGTCCGGCTCATGACCTGCTGCTGCAACATCGTCAGCCGCTCTTCGACACTCGCCCCGACCAGGCCCTTGACGTACTCGTCAGGGATTTTGGCATTTTCAATCAAGATCAAGGTGCTCGACCGATAGCTCTTCGGCAAGACCACACATAGCACTCCTGCAACCAGCACACAGAGCACCCATGTGCCGAGCACGATCCACTTCCTGCGCATCACGATCGCCCAGTATTCTCGAAGGGTGACTGATACCGGTTCATCCATGTGTTAATTCCATTCTGCAGCAAGTTTCATGAGGACCATGTCGCGATCAAAACTGAAGCCTTGCCCCCCAAACCTACGATCGAACAT
>JAOUPN010000283.1 GCA_029879905.1 Nitrospira sp.
GTGGATTCTTTTCCACGGCCAAACAGCATGAGGCTCTTATTCTTCGGACTCGCGAAGGAACCGATGGAGCCACCCCCAGCCCCAATGCCATCGCGGCATCAGCCTTATCCAGACTATCCGTTCATTTTGACCGGCGCGATTGGCGCGACGCGGCCGTCGGAGCCGTACGGGCATATGGAAGACAGATGACACGTTACCCTCGAGCTTTTGCGAGAACCTTGGCCGTCGTAGATTTCTTGACGCAAGGACCGGTGGAACTCGTCTTCGTAGGCGATGAAACACAGGAAGCATCGTGCGGACTTCGTCGAGCGGTGGCCGAACAGTACGTACCGAATCGCGTCATTGCCGCAGTGAGGTCCGACATCGCGTCTTCATTACCGTTACTTGCAGGCAAACACCTCGTTCAAGAGAAGCCGGCCCTGTATATCTGCCGAGACTTCAACTGTCTTCCGCCGATCACGGATCCTGCCGACGTGGCTGCCGCGATTCAGCCCCGGACAGCCGATACCGTACCGAATCTCCACGAACCCAAGATGCTGCAAGCGGCATCGCTTCCCGGAAAAGCCACCGTTCAGGGAACCGCCGCGTATGCGGCGCGGATGATCGGACTGGCGGGTGACCCTGACCTGGCCAATGGATTTACATCCTTCGGCGGGACAGGACTCACAACCACACGCTTGGGATTCGGCACCTACCGTGTCACCACTCAGGACGACACCCATCGAGAAGCGCTCACAAAGGCCTTGAGGACATCATGCAATGTGATCGACACCTCGACGAATTACACGGACGGTGAGAGCGAACGATTGGTCGGATCCGTGCTCGCGGAGCTCATTGCCTCCGGAGACGTGTCCCGCGACGAGGTCGTGGTCGTCTCGAAGATCGGGTACGTGCAAGGCCACAATTTACAACATGCGAAAAAGAGAGAGCAATCCGGTCGTGCCTACCCTGAGATGGTGAAATATGGAGAGGGGATTTGGCATTGCATCCACCCGGAATTTCTCGCCGATCAATTATCCCTCTCGCTGGATCGGCTTGGACTCGCAACATTGGATATTTGTCTGTTGCACAACCCGGAATACTTTCTCTCCGAAGCCACGCATCGCGGCGTACATGATCTCACCGCCCTGCGCAAGGTATTCTACGAGCGACTGACCCAAGCCTTCACGTACTTCGAGTCGCAAGTTGCGGCCGGACGATTACAGTATTATGGCGTCTCGTCCAACACCGTTGCGGCACCGACCGATGAGGGGGACACTACCTCACTGGCCGCCATGCTCGACGCAGCACAAACGGCTGCCGGATTGACGGGTGCCGATACCCATCACTTCCGTGTCATTCAATTCCCGATGAATCTGTTCGAGGCCGGGGGCGCCTTCACGAGCAATACCGGTCCGTCCCACCGACAAACGGTCTTGGAATATGCACAACAAGCCGGCGTCGCCGCCCTTGTGAACCGCCCGTTGAACGCCATGCCGACGGCACATGACGGGATGTTGCGTCTGGCGGATCATCCGGGAGAAGATCCGCACATTCATGTCGCCCGACAACTTGATACCGTCGAAACGATCGAGCAGGAATACCACCGCCTCTTTTCCTCAGCAGTGCAATCGAGCGGGCAACATACGGGTACGGAAGAATTGTTTCATTGGTCTACACAATTACGCGGCGCACGCCCGCAGGTTCGTAGCCTGGAACATTGGGAACATATCGAACAACAAATAGTGATTCCGCAGGTGACTCACGCACTGCAGATCGTTTCACAACAACTGACGGGAGCGCTGTCCGAACAGTGGGAATCCTGGAGGACCCGTTACATTCACGCCTTATCGACCTTGTTACAAGGCCTGCGTTATGAGGCGACACAATTAAGCCGCTCCCGGGCCGCTACGGTGACACGCACGATTGATCCCCTACTACCCGACGATCGCCGATCGGAATCTCTTTCTCGCAAGGCACTCTGGATTCTGGCCGCCACTTCAGGCATAACCTGCGTATTAACCGGCATGCGAACCTCCCAGTACGTCGAGGATGCATTAGCCGTACTTCGATGGGCCCCATTCGACAAGAGTATGGAGGCCTACAAGCAACTGCAGTCCACGACCATCAACTGATGGTTGCCCCCTTTCACCTACGAGACAGAGGAGGACCTATGCGACAAATCGGATACCTTGGGACAATCGGCACATTGGCCATTGCAGTCCTGATCGCACAAGGTTGCGCAAGTCAATCAGGGTCCGGAGCAGGAACCGAACAGGCGGGACATGTGGAGCAAATCGGCGAACAGCCGATTAAGGAGATCGATCCGACCACGGCACAATCCGCATTGGAAGCGAGTACATCCCCGTCATCCGAAGTTTCAGATCACATCGCCTCGGGATCGGCCGGCGACGCACTCAACGATGTCTTATTCGATTTCGACCGCGACACCATACGGGAAGAAGCCCTCCCGGTCTTGGAATTGAATGCCAACCGGCTGAAGCAGGACGGCACCGCACGAATCCTTCTCGAAGGCCGCGGTGATGAAATCGGCACATCCGCCTATAACCTGGTCTTGGGCGAACGTCGGGCGTTACGCGTGAAACGCTATCTCGAACAATCGGGGCTGACCGTCGACCTTCGAACCACAAGCTATGGGAAAGATCGCCCGCTTTGCGCCGAGCGCACGAGCGAGTGTATGCAAATGAACCGGAGTGTGCGATTCGTCATCAAGAAGTAGCCTCGTTGGGTGCGTCACGCCATGGGTATCAGGACCGACACAGGGACGCTCCCTTGCCTTATACCGACCGCAATCAGACATGAGTCCTCAGCGATCCTTCGGTGACGGATGTCCTCTTGTGCTTACACCAAGAAGATATCCGTCGCCCACATTCGATCAAAGACAATCCACGACCGACCGCCGCAGCCGACAACCCGATCATAAACACTATTCCCTACCAGCTATCTTGGGCATTCCGTATTCGGATGGGATGACGCAATCAGCGGGGGGATCATTACTCCGCAGTTCCGAGTAATCCATGCAACGACTTGAGAAGATTTCCTGTCCAGCTTTGTTCTTCGGTTTGCTCGACTTTTCCCGAGGCGGCAGGCCGCCGCAAGCTCAATTGCTCAATTCTGGCGGCAACATCTCGATACCCAGGATCCTCCCGCCTGATCCAACGATAGGCCTCCAGCGTTTCACTTACCCGCCCCAACAGCTCAAGAGTTCGGCCAAGCACATAGAGGATTTGCACTGTTTCCTTTGGCGATCCTTTGGAGCAAGCCAAGGCCTTCTGAAAGGCCCACACTGCGTCTTCGCACCGACCAATGACCTGGTTACAAAGACCAATCTGGGCGTAGGCCTTCACTCTCATGCCCGGATTCTCCGCAGCCGCCTCAAACTGCTCGATGGCCGCTTTATATGATCCGGCGCTTTTTAAGGCCAACCCGCGCTCGTAGCGTTCCTCGGTCGAAACTGACGTTTCCATTGATCCGATAACCTGCTCAAGAGACATACGACACTCTCATGAAGTCATGTGCATGGGATTAAAAGCAAAAGCCGCGCCGATCAGGACCACGGAGAACAACGTGGGAAAACATACCGAGGATAAAATAATTTATATGTAATATTCATATCTTATGAAACATCAACCTTTTCAGGCACTGGGTGCCGTGAAGATGATTCACACGATATTCTGTGCTGTTCTTGTCAATTCGTGGCCACTTCAGAACGCTTCCCATCAAAACTCCTCCCCATATATATCCGCAAATATCCTTTCCCCTAAGCATCTCCTTAATGGCAGAGGTCCAATCCGGTCCCGATGGTCCAAATTGGACTCAGACATCACGGGGTCAAACCCCTTCTGCCGTCTGCATCGAATCGCCCTCTATTTGCAGTCTCCTATCCTGAGCAGGTACTATGTTGGTTCGGAAGAGGAGGCATCCCTGTGGCACAGACCACTGATCAACGGTTTCGGCCTATTATTCTATTTTCAGCCATCGCAGCATCAGGCATTCTCCTTGCCCATTCGATCAATGCATTTGTGGCCGATGCATTGACTGTCGCCCCGGAACTACTGATCAGCGCGCAGGATACGGATTCATCGGGATCTCCCCAACCGGTTTCCTATTCGCCGGCACACTATGCCGAGGATGTACGTCGTAGCGGTCTTTTTGTCTTGCCGCCACCGTCACAAGAATCCAGAGAACCAGGAGGATCAGCGGGCGCCCCCAACCACGGAAAACCCGGCGCGCCTGTGCGTGCGTCATTGGGCGCTGCCGCAAAAATTCGACTGATCGGCGTGGTCATGGGGGACCAACAGGGGGTCTTCGCCGTTGTGGAAGACCAGTCGTCCAAGACACAGACATTATATCGACTGCACGATCACATCTCGGATCTCGGCGAGGTTGCTGATATCAAACGCAATGCCATCATCATCCGGCAAGGGAACCTTGAGGAACTGGTTGAGTTAGCGTCACCGAACAAACCGGCTACGGCCGACACCAACGCCGCGAAGCCTGGTTCTCCAACGGCGGGGTCCCCTCACTCGGCGGGAATCGGCCCTCCGTTGAAACAGGTAGTCGACCGGCGAGAGGTTGAACAGGCAATGAATAATTTACCTCAACTCATGACCCAAGCGAGAGCCGTACCGAACATGGTCAACGGCTCGATCAACGGGTTTCGGCTCGACTACATCGCCCCCTCCAGTTTCTATGAGAAAATCGGTGTAAAAACAGGAGACGTGTTGCAGCGGGTCAACGGTGTCGACATCCGCGATCCCGGCACGATTCTCAGCTTACTCCAACAATTGAAGAACGAAGAAGTGGTCAAGATGGATATTATCCGTAACAATCAGCGTTCGACGGTCACATACGAGCTTCGCTAACAGCGCCCT
>JAOUPN010000282.1 GCA_029879905.1 Nitrospira sp.
GACGTCGAATTTCACGATAAACGGCTGCAAAATGCCCGGAGGGAGGCTGTTGAGGATTTGTGTAATGCGCTGCATGACCTCCATTTGTCCGACATCGATATCAGCGCCCCAATTGAACCAGACCTGTACCCCCCCGATCCCTTGTCTGGAGAAGGATTCGACATGTTCGACGTCCGAGGCGGAGCTGACGGCTTTTTCAATCGGGTAGATGACGCTTTGCTCGATATCGAGCGGGGGTGCGCCTTTGTAGATCACCCCGACGAATGCTACCGGAACTTGAATTTGTGGGAAGAGATCGATCGGCAAACGTTCAAGCGACGTGATGCCGAGCACCACCATCGCCAGCGAGAGCATGAGAATACCGATGCGGTTGCGGAGCGCGAGAAGTGTCAGCCACATGATGAGGACGTTAGGCGTGAGACGTTAAACGTGAAACGTTTCGGAAGAGCCATTACTTTTCACCTTTCACGCTTCACCTTTTACGGGGTGCAGGGATTGCGTCTGGACGGGGATGCCGTCATGGACAAGGTCTTTGCCGGAGACGATGACCTCTTCGTCGCCTGTGAGCCCGTCGGTGATTTCGACATAGTTATGGCTACGGGATCCGGTCTCCACGCTCACGCGTCTTGCCTGCCCCTCTCGTACGACGAACACATATTGTGCGTCCTCCAACCGGCTGATGGCATCGATGGGAATTTGCACGGCATGCGGATGAGTTCCCACCATCACATCGACTCGGGCAAACATACCGCCTTTTAACCGGCGATCAGGATTGGGGAGGTCGATTTCCACGGTCATGGTACGTGTGGTGCGGTTCAACGCCTGGACAATGCGTGTGACCGTTCCCTCGAACAGCTGCTCCGGATAGGCTTCGGCCCGTAACACGGCTTTCTGTCCGATCTTGACCAGCGGGATGTCTTTTTCGACGACTTCGATCAGCACACGGACGGTTGAGATGTCATGCAGGCTGAGTATGCCGCGCGACATGGTTGAGGTGCTGGCGGTGGCGCCGGTGACATAGGCTCCTGTGTCGAGGTTACGCTCGGCGATATATCCGGCAAACGGAGCTCGAATATAGCAGTAGGCAAGATTGGTTTCTGCTTGCGCCAGGGCGACTTCCATTTGTTTGACCTGGGCTTGTAGGGACGCCAGCCCCGCCGCCGTGGCATCAAAGTTCACTTGCGCATTGTCGAACTCCTGCTGTGAGACGAATTGATCTTCGATCAAGGCTTGCATCCGATCAAGGGTGAGTTTCGTGTTCCGCAGAGCGGCATTCTGCTGAGAAACCCTCGCGTGGCCGGCCGCCAGGTTCGCTTTGGCTTGATTGACGGCATGTTGATAGTCGGTATGATCGATTTCGACCAAGACCTGGTTGCGTGTTACGAAGTCGCCTTTGTCCACGTGCAGTTTGGTGATGTACCCATCGACTCGTGAAAACAGGTTGACGATTTGGTTGGGAGAAATATCCCCGGTATAGGTGAGATGGATATCGAGGTCCTCCTTGAGGGGAGAGACGGTTCCCACCACGATGCGGGGCGGTTCTTGTTCTTCGACTGTCGTGATGGTGTTCAGACGAAAGGCGACCAGGGCAGTGACTGCGAGAACGATAAGCAACCCTAGAAAGACGAAAGGATGTCGTGTCATCTGGCTCATGAAAGTGTATGTGGTTCTTGATAAGGAGGCGGTAACGACAGCCCTTTGAGGAACAGGGTGACATATTCGTCCACCGTATCCTCGTAGGATCGATGCATGGGTAGCTCAAAAATGTCGTGCAGCAGCCGGTGGTGAACAATGATGCCGAAAAAGGCCCTGGCGGCGAGGAGCGGATCGACGGGACGAAAGGCACCCTGATCGATTCGTCGTGAGATGTATGCGGCGAGGAGATCATAAAAGACACTGTAGTGTTGACGAAAAAACATATCCGACAATTCATGGCCTTCGAGGGCGCTAAAGAGCAGCAGCCGAAACATCGTCGGGTCGACACCCGGTTTGATGCGGTAACTCGCCAGCAAGGTGAACAGGCGTTGATCGTCTTGATTCTCGGCCGCAGCTTCTACGTGCTCGCGCAATTCGGCGTATTGCGCCCGGTCTGCCAAGATGGCGGCATATAATGCGCGCTTGGTCGGGAAGTATTTAAAGAGGAGTGCTTCGCTCACACCGGCGGCTTTTGCGATTTGCCTCGTCGTGGTGCCTTTGAACCCATCGGCAGCAAAAAGAGAAGCGGCGGCTTCGATCAATCCTGCCCGGCGCGTTTGTCCTGATGCTCTGGTGGGTTGATGAGGGGAAATGTGTGATGGTTTCCGTTTCATGGTGAGTAAGTGGTCACTCACCGCGTAACGTAGCATTGTCGCTCGTGTGGGAGCAAGGGCTTGATGTAGTCCAGGGGAGAATGCGCGCGAGGCATTTTCTCCGGCATCTATGAAATTCGAGGATATGTCGTTGCAGCGTCAATGCCCGACTGGCAGCATCTGCAAGGCCGAATGAGTGCGCATGAAGGAAAGTAATCGATTCCCTTCACGCAAGTTCAATTTCGTGAATTCCACCCCCACGTTGTTTTGTGACGACCAAATCACACGTGCTTCCAAAATGAATAGGGGGTCGGCACCGTCCGGGATATACAACAGCATCGATAGCTCCATCCCGACCCGCACAGGACAGTTTCCCTGAAAACTCAGGCCGTCTCGCGACAGATCGGTCACTGTCCCATCTGCCATGAGCGATCCATGTTGACTGATACCGGAATACATGAGTCCGAAGGTGATCGGAATACGAGACACGTCTCTTCGTTCAAACAAGGCTTGCTGGGAATGGAGGACGGACTGAGTCGTGTTGTTTAATTCTTTCATCAATATCCCTCCTGGTTCATCTTCGTATCGCCATGTTGTGTCGAATCGATCGGTTGTCTCATCCGAATATCCACCGGCTCATGGCCCATGCCTCTGAGTATCGGTAGAGGTGGAGAAATTTCTCCGCCATGGGATCATGACGGGGTCGTCTCCGAGGAGCGACGCGTCGAAGAAAACGTACGCTGGAGTCGAGTTCGGTCTTCTTGTTTCATGGATCGAATGGAAAGGCCGACGCGCGACCCTCTGACCCATGTGACTTGGGCCGCCGGAATACAGATGTCTTCCTCGGAATCCGGACATTCAATAACCAGGGCGAGCTCCATGCCGAGTTTGAGCGACCGATCGGTATAAATTCCGATGCCGTCACGCCCAAGATCGAAAGCGATTCCCGTGTCCATCACAATTTCTGTCTCATCCATGCCTGAAAAGGTCAGTGTAAGTTGACCATCGAGTCGAAGGTTTCGCCGTCGATTGCCGGCAGGAGAGGTTCTTGAAATAAAAATAGGACCGGTGTGATCGTGTATGTGTTGCTCCATGATCGACGGCCTCCTTCCGATTTCGGTATTCAGCAACGTGTGTGATGACTAGAAACTACCGATGTTTCATCGGTTTTACATGCCTCAATGGAGGGGGCTCGGTATCCCTCTCAGGAGGGGAGGAAAGTTCCGACTGCCTGCCGTTTTTTGTCACTACCGGGGGCAAGCGGAGGGGATGCCGAAGACGGCAAAGGGCGGATCCTTTGCCGTAGGGTGGCGGAACCCGTCACCTTTGAGCATGACAGGGAGAGAGAAGCTTTGTAGAGGAACTGCCAGCTCTTGAATCTCAGCTCGGTCCAGATGCAGGGACACCAGTCTATTTGATCACACGGGCGCTCAAGGCATCGTAGGCGTCGACGATTGTCTTGGAGTCACGCTTCTTCAGCGCGGCTCCGCATTTCGTTGCATGTGTTATGGGGGTCGTCACATGAAAGCGGCAGGACGGATGGTAATGGAAAGTTTGTGATTCGGAGCAGGGGGAAGTTGGAAAAAGAGTCGGATACGGTTCAGAAAACCGTCGACGGGCCTTCGTCCGACCAGCGTTCAGGGAGAGTCCTGCTTTCAAAGAAGATAATGCCGCGTTCAATGCCTGCTTCGAACCGCAACGTGATCTCCGTATTGAAGCCGTGCCAGGCATACACTTTGACAGGACCGACAGCGATTTGGCCAGGAGTTCGGTCAAGCCTGCCGTAGGTGGATTCTAGATGTGCGATGATCGCCTCATGAGTCGATTTCCCGCTGTAGCGGACGGTGACTCGGCCGAACCGGTTGTGGAACGTGAGAAATCGTATGGTGTCGACCGGCGTGGTTCCAAGTGCCGGTGGCCTGTCTTTTCGTTCGAAGGTCTGGGTATCTCCGGTATCTTCAACCTTGAGGAACGTATCCTTGTCGGACAGGATTGTGCCCCACGGGATGCCTTCGAATCCGTTGGGGTCCTCCTCGATGGGAACCGCGGGCACTGGGTTGCTCTGGAAGATCAGGCAGAGGATCACACCGATAGCCCACCCGATCGGGTCGGAAACTAGGTGCCGGGAAAGGCTATTCCGCTGAATCACCGATTTCATCGTTAAAGCGCGGTGCGAGGGTTCGGCTGTCGATAAAAATAAATCCCCGTCCGGTGCCGGCTTGATATGTCACATTGATTTCAGTTTCCGGGCCACGCCACATATATTGCTGGTTCAGACCGCGTGCCATTTGTCCGGGGATGCGCTGGATGACTCCATGCCGGTTCTCCAAGAACAGGAGCACCTGTTTGTGGACGGATTCTCCTTGGTAGCGTATCGTGACTCGCGCGAATTGGTCGTCGAATGCTACGTAGAGGATACTTGTCATGACGGCGCCGGCAAAGGTCATGTTCTCGTCCTTCATGCGGTATTCCGTGATGTGGGTTCCGGAGCGGATGACTGCAAGATCTTGGCGGGTCGCCAAGGCGGCTCCCCAGGAGATGTTCTGAAATCCCTTGGGGTCATTGTTCATCGGAACGGCACAGAGT
>JAOUPN010000284.1 GCA_029879905.1 Nitrospira sp.
TAATGACCTGCATTTGGGTCAAGTCTTGCGCAATCACAAACAGCGTCGGAGTTTGAAAACTGGCGACGACGGTTTGCCCGACATCCACGTTGCGAGAGATGACGATGCCCTGTACAGGGGAGGAGATTGCCGTATATCCAAGATCCAGTTCAGCAGAGGAGAGTGAGGCATCAGCCTGGTCGGCCTGGGCTTGAGCCACATCCACCTGTGCAAGAGCATCGCGATAATTGGTTTCGGCCAGATCGAGTTCAGCTTGTGAGACGAATGCCTGTTGCCTGAGTGTCGCCAGGCGATCACGCTCCCGCTTTCTTTGTGTCGCCGAATTTTTCGCTCTGGCCAGGTTGCCTGTCGCGCTTTTCACCGCGGCACGGGCTTGGTTGACGCGGGCCGTGAACGGCTGTTGGTCGATCTGGGCCAGCAGTTGTCCTTGTGTGACCTTAGAATTGAAATCGGCAAATAGCTTCGCGACTTTTCCCGACACTTGACTGCCGACTTGAACCGAAACCACAGGATTGACGGTACCGGTTGCCGCCACAAGAGCGGTGATGGGCCCTCGGTCGACCATCATGGTTTTGTAATGGATCGGTGGTGGGCCTGAAGTCCACCAGTACAAGACTCCTATTCCAAGTAGTAGGGTAACGCCGATGCCGATGGCCCACACAAGACGGGATCGGGGTTGCCGCGGGGAAGGTCCGAATGTGAGACGTTGCGTGACGAGTGCCTGATCAGACAGTGAGACAGGAGGCGAATGAGAGAATACGCGTGCTTCGTCCTGAACCGATTCAGCCGAAGGATCATCCCGGACCGGTTTCTGCGGATTATAAGTCATACCGTTGCTCTCTCTTGAACATGTCGTTGTGACCGGTTTCGGACAAACTGTTCGAAGTACGTCGCAACGGTCTACTGGGATCAGGCACGCGTACTGCGCACGATCAGTACCGAGCATGAGGCATACTTGAGCAAGGTTTCCGAGACACTGCCGAGTTGGAGCCGTTCGCGCCCCGACAACCCCCGAGAGCCGACGACCAACATATCGGGTTGGTAAAACGTGACGAGTCGGAGGATCGTGTCGATCACGTGGTCGGACTGTACTTCCGTCGTCACGGCGTACCCGTCCTTGATAAAGTCATCCCGCATCTTGGCAACCAGCGCATTGGCCTGTTCCAATATCGGTTCTTCCAGCTTTCTGATCTGCTCCTCGGAAAGATGGCGGGCAGCCAGGTCTGTGATGGGTGTCACTGCCGATGTGAAAATCGCAATATTTGCATTCTCCGCCAGGATACCGGATCGCAGAAATTTGGCTGCTTGCCGGGAGTATTTGGACTCATCCACGGCCAGGAGAGTCCGGCTGATGGCTTTGATCGGTTGTTTGACGACGAGGACCGGGCAGTTCGCCAGCAACGCAACCTTCCTGGCAATGCTGCCAAGAAGAAATCCCTTGATATCACTGAGGCCGCGCGTGCCGAGTACAATAATGTCCGACCGTTCTTGCGCGGCGCGATTCACGATAGTCAAGGCGGGAGATCCTTGTTGCAGGAGCGTTTTTACCGCTGTACGGGGTCGTTTCGCCGATTGACTGAGCGCGATATCCAGACGACCGGCGGCACGGCGCAAGATCTCTTCTCCGGACTTCTCCAGTGCCGCTTTTGCGCCCCGGTAGGTCGCCACGTGGGGTGCGCCGACGGCTTTGAGGTGCCGTGTGTCCGCCACGTGCAACAATGTGACGGAGGAGAGCACGCTCCGCCCTAGGGCTCCAATGGCGTCAACGGCCCATTCAGAGAATTGCGATCCATCTACGGCACAGAGGACTTTCATAGCGGCTCCCTCCATTTAGCTGCTTGTGGCCGAGTCATTTCAGGTATCCAATCTGCATTGGATATGCCTGTAGCATGAGGTCAGAGGAGAGAGGAATCAACCCCAATACCATGTGTTACGTATTGATTCGATCAGCATGAGGGTGAGGTGACTGCGGCATTTTGCTGCAGTGAGAAAATTCTTGCTGTGGTGAATGGCGTCAGTATTCATGTGCAATGGGCGGGACAGGCAAGACGGGCGAGACACGAGGAGTTCAAGGTCTGAAGACCGATATGTTCGAGCGTCGAATTTCCGGTCGCGCCTGTCCCGCATGGTGAGATAGCAAGATCGTAGATGTGAGGAGGGGATATATGCCGGCAAAGAAGAATACCGTGCGAGCCGTCAAGAAACCGGATGTTGCCTCAATAACCGTCGACCGGGTGATGGAAACCCGAGTGCAGTCCGTCCATCTCCGCACAAAGGGGGATGTGATTGCTTCGCTGATGATCGAAGGGTTCGGGGCGGTCCCGGTCGTGGATAAGCGGCGTAAGTTGGTCGGGATTGTGACCGAACATGACCTGTTGGCGGCCATCGATGACGGGCATGGACTCGGTTCAGTTGCTGCCGGTGACATTATGGTCGCGAATCCCTATGCGATTCGCCCCGAAACCAATGTGGCGACGCTGGTGCATGTGTTGCGTGCAAGTGATTTGGTTCGTGTGCCGGTCGTCGACGAGAAGGATCGACTGGTCGGTATCATTGCTCGGCGCGATGTGCTGCGAACGTATCTCTCCGCGGGAACATCGAACAAAAAGAGAAAGTGAGAAACGGCTATGCGACAAACCGAATTCTTCCTCAAGGCTTGTGATCCCAAGACATTAACCGTCGCCCAATTGATGCAAGATGCCGTCACGAAGTGTACGGCTCGCACCGATGGGGCGACGATCGCCCACTTAATGACCCATCGGAACTATGGGAGTATCCCCATCGTTGACGAGGAGGGAGTACTGATCGGTCTTGTGACCGAATATGATCTTCTGCAAGCCATGATTGAGGGGCGCGATCTGCGCCAGGTATTGGCAAGCGAGATTATGTCGACCCATCCGCTGAAGGTGACGGAAGATCAGACGCTCGTGCAAGTGGCCGATCTGTTTCAGGATCGGTATGTCACCCGCGTGCCGGTCGTACGAAACAACAAGTTGGTGGGGATCTTAGCCCGCCGTGACCTGTTATTCGGATATATGAAGGCTTCACAATATTGGTCGTAATGGGATGTGAAATGTGAAGCGTATCTTGTGAGAACTGCAGGGCGAGCCGGAACGACATGGCTCTGCGGAGAAGTTGTTAAGTCGAGCCCTGTCTGTTGTTTCTGGTGTATTGCCCAAGCGGGTGCAAAACGGAGGTCAGATCTTTCAATATATCTTGGCCTCCTCGCGTCCCTATCTCCGATTCATTCCGTGATGGCAAACAATCGTGTGCCACGCTCTCGAGTCCTTTCTTGCTTTCCATGCCGAACCCCATAGAATTCGTATCCATGTTTGCTTGTTCGGGCTGGTTCAGACGGGAGGGGACTATGTGATTGAACGACCTGATCCTCTCTGGGTGCTTTCGGATATAGCGCTTAACTAAATGAGACAATTCCTCTACATGCAATTTTTGTCCATTATGGCGGTGATCATATGGCCTGCCTATCCTTCAGCATCAGAAAAGCTGGAGTCAGATGTCATTCATCCGCAATCTGGAATTTTCAGAGATGATGGAGTTTATGAAACACGGAAAGGAAAATGTGACGTTTCTCTCCAAGTGAGTGGTATGGGAGGGCATACGTTGCTTCTGTTACCGTCCAGAGCACCTCAGAAGCAAGAGATTGAAGATGTTTCGGGTGTTGCCTACCGGAGTAACGACACGCTTATATTTACGGTGAGCCCCATTTACGGGAAGCCGGGCATCTTTGTCTACGACTGCATGTCAAAACTAAAGAAGCAGATCGTGAAACCACATACAATTAATGAAGCGTACCCTGACGGGGCTGATTTTTTTGAGCTGCAGGAGATACGGGAAAATACAATTTACTTTTACTATGCCCCTGACGTCGACTCAGTGGACTTTACGAAATTCAGAAACCAGGGTTCTTTATACGCAGTCAATATAGACGGGGCAGGATTTAGAAGAGCAGCGGAGTGAAGAGAGCTGAGCTGGCACCTCAACCTTGGCCTATGATGCCCTGAGCCGACGGACCAGCCTCGCCCTGCCAAACGGCACCCAGACGACGTATACCTATGATCCCGCCAGTCAGGTGACGAACATGAGAAAGAAGAAAAGGTGACATTCTACTTTTTCGTGGATCAAACTTGCTGGAGTGGCGTAGAGGAGGGGAGATCTGCACCAAATCCCTGCGTCAGGTCTGTAGGATTTGGCAACGTGTAGGCTGGAGGCGAGCTTTAATCCATGTGGTCGGCCGAGGTGGCGCAAGAAAAAGTAGAATGTCCCCTTTCTTCATGCCCTGCGATCACGTCATCAATCGGGGCAATGACCGAGCCGAGATCTTTCGGAAGCCGGAAGACTACGCCGCCGTTCTCGCCCTGTTGCGCGAGGCGCCCGACCGTGTGGCTGTGCGTCTTCTGCCTACTGCCTCATTCCCACGCATGTCCACGTCGCGGATTCTTTACCAAACAGCGGGACACCTTTGACCAGACAGTGCCGAGGGTGCATTGCCTGTTTCGGTCGTCAGGCATGTCCAGGAATGGTTCAAAACCTTTGAAATTCTTGACCAAAATGGAAGGAGGGAGTAACGAATAAGGATGTGCGCACCGGCCTATTTTGAGCGATGACGGGTCCCTGCCGAACCGCTCTCAGGCCTAAACGTGACAGCGTACCGTCGATAATCTCTCACAGCTGATACGTACAGGAGCGTCCGTGCAAGCGATGGTGCAACTCGGGTCTGTCTTGGGCGCCCTAGGGATTGCCGTCGGCATACTCTTCTCCTTCACCCTGCTGGGGACCGCGATCCGATCCGTAGCGTTCACATGTCGATGGCCCCCCGCCGTCGGCGCCTTATGGGACGTCTTTCTCGGTAC
>JAOUPN010000058.1 GCA_029879905.1 Nitrospira sp.
TGCTACCCTTCTTGAGTGTTTTGATGTTCCATTGTCGGAGTCCCTTGGCGGATGGAACTGCGACAGAAGCCTCTTCCTCGGCACCGTGAGTGACATCTCTACCCATCATGAAAAGACCGAGCAACTATCATGCTCAATCCATGTAGAGGTGCCGATTGTCATATCTTCAGAAAGTATGGAATTTCAATTGATGTGGGAGAGGCATATTCTCAGGACTGGGGAAAATATCCCCAAAACCGTCCATCCGTTTGGACAATAATGTGGGCGGCAAATCTACCCCAACCGCTCACGACCATGGTTCGCGGCCAGGTTTTGGATTGGACCAAGAGGAACGATACCCGTTGGATTAATGGCGTGATGGGTCTGATAGTAGTGCCGCTTAATGTGATCAAAGTTCACCGTATCGGCAATGCCGTCGGTCTGATACAGGTCTTTTAGGTAGCCAAAAAGATGTGGGTAATCAACGATTCGCCTGATATTGCATTTGAAGTGACCATGATACACGGCGTCAAAACGAATCAGCGTGACGAAGAGTCGCCAATCGGTTTCAACAAATGCTGATCCGAACAGATATCGACGTGTGGCCAGCCGTGCATCCAGTTGGTCGAGTGCGTCGAACAGTCGGGTCACCGCCTGCTCATAGACCGACTGGGATGTTGCAAATCCTGCCCGATATACTCCATCGTTCACTCGATCGTAGATGAAACCGTTGAGATCATCGATCTCCTTGTGCAGTGTTGCCGGGTAGAGGTCACGCGTGCAGTCTGTGAATTGATTGAACTCGTGGTTGAAGATACGCATGAGATCGTCATCGGAGTTGGTGACGATGCGTTTGGTGACGGTATCCCAGAGGACGGGCACAGTCACGCGTCCGTGAAAATCATGGTCGGTCGCCCGGTAGGCCTCGCTGAGAAAACGAAACCCATTGATGGGCTCGAGCGAATGGCCGATCCCTTCACGAAAGGCCCACCCACGCTCATCACGAACAGGGTCGACGACCGTCATGCCAATAATTCCTTCAAGTTTCTTGAGCTTGCGAACGATAATGGTGCGATGTGCCCATGGGCAGGCCCAGGAGACGTACAGATGGTAGCGGTTTTGCTCGGCCGGATAGCCGGATCTCCCGTCCGCAGTCACCCACCCTCTGAACGCATCTGCTTGGCGGATGAATTCCCCGACTTTCGATTGTTCGTTAGGAAATTGTGATTGAATTTCCATGAAGGAGTCACTCCCTAAGCCAAGTACTAATAACTCATACCAATGATTGAATGGTAGCGTAGATTGTGAGTCTGCACAGTTGCATTTTGCTACGGTTAAAAATCGACATCGTGGCAAAAGGCTACGGACTCATGCCGTTTCATTGGGAATACGGCAATATTTTAAGGCATGTCCCATGCTGGTGATATCTGAAGTTGGGGTGTGTCTGGAATATTGACCACCGCATGAGAGCCAGAATTATTGTAGATATCCCCAGGTGTAAGGTGCTCGTAAGTCAGAGGATCCATCCACTGTTCGTCTTGGTATTTGGTATTGGAGCCATGGCGGCTGGATTGATCGCTTGTGGAAATAAATCGGAAGAGCCTCCCAAGAAACCGGCGCCAGTTCCCGTACAATCCGGTTTCCTGCGCCTAAGCCCTGAAGAACGGTCCCGGATAAAGCTCGAAGTCGTGCCGGTCCGTAGCGGAATGTACCGCGCGGTTCGAGAATTTCCCGCAACCATCCAGGCGAACCAGAACGAATTGGCTGAAGTCACCAGCCTCATCCGTGGACGTGTGGTGAAGGTCCATGTGGATGTCGGGCAGGACGTCAAAAAGGGTGCGTTGCTGGCGATGCTCCACAGCGTGGACCTCGGAGTCGTGGAAGGAGACTATCTCAAGGCGGGAGCCAGACTGCACGAGGCGGAGAAGGCGCATGCGCGAGCCATGGAGCTGTACGACAACAAAGCGATGAGCCTCGCCGAGCTGCAACGGCGCGAAGCCGCAATGAAAACCGTGCGGGCCGAATTGCGGCAAACAAAGAATCGCCTTGAACTGCTCGGTGTGCCGCGGGAAGAAATCGACAGACTTGATCTGGAATTGACGATCAAAGCCGATGTCCCCATCCGTGCTCCCTTCGACGGCCGTGTCATCATGCGCAATCTCACGCGAGGGGAGGTCGTTGAAACGGATCAGAAACTGTTTACGGTCGCCGATCTATCCAATGTGTGGGTCATCGCCAATGTGCCTGAGAAAGATGTGGCATTCATCAAAACCGATCAAGCAGTTGAGATGGCCGCCGCGTCCTATCCTCATGCCGTATTCAACGGGACGATTACGTATGTCGGAGATGTCCTCGATCCGGAAACCAGGGCTATGCGTGTGCGGGTCACCGCTCCCAATCCGGACAGGCTCCTCAAGCCCGAAATGTTCGCGGTCGTTCGGGTCTATGCCGCGCCGGATCCTGCCGTGCTGACGGTCCCCCTTGCCGCGATTCAAACCGGATTGGCGGGGCAGGTGGTGTTTGTGGAGCATGCCGACGGAGAGTTCGAAGCTCGTCCGGTACGCATAGGCGGGGAATACGACAATCTTGTCGCGATACTCGAGGGAGTGCAGGAAGGAGAGCGGGTTGTCGCGCAGGGATCATTCGCACTGAAATCCGAGCTCGAACAGGACAAGATCGAGGCCACGCCATGATCGCCAGGTTGCTCGAATTTTCACTGCGGCAGCGAATCCTGGTCCTTGGTCTAGCCTGTCTGTTGTCCGTTCTTGGCGTGTTTGCCTTCCAGTCCATCCCGATCGATGCCTACCCCGACGTGACGAACATCCAAGTGCAAGTCCTGACAGAGGCGCAGGGCCTTTCGCCGGTTGAAGTGGAGAGGTTCATCACTTATCCCCTCGAACTTCAAATGACGGGTCTGCCAGGTCTGGCCGAAATCCGATCTCAGTCGAAATCTGCCCTGTCTCAGATCACGGTCGTGTTCAGAGACGACGTGGATGTCTACTTCGCCCGCCAGTTGGTGTTGGAACGGATGATGGCGGCCAAAGGGCGGTTGCCTGAGGGGGTGGAGCCCGTCATGGCGCCGATCGCCACAGGGCTGGGCGAGGTCTATCAATATTACCTGGAAGGGCCGCATGCGACCGCCACCGATCCGACAGTGTTTGAAGCGGAGCTGACGGAACAACGGACGGTTCAAGACTGGGTCCTGCGTCCGCTGCTCAAGAGCGTTCCGGGCGTGAT
Source organism: Nitrospira sp. (assembly GCA_029879905.1). GTDB lineage: Bacteria > Nitrospirota > Nitrospiria > Nitrospirales > Nitrospiraceae > Nitrospira_D. The sequence goes on from JAOUPN010000058.1 coordinate 3,217, forward strand.
CGATGTGAACGGCATGGGTGGATTCGTGAAGCAGTACCAGGTCCTCGTGGATCCCCCAAAGCTCCGGAAATACGATCTGACGCTGCACGAAGTCTTCGATGCGGTGGCTAAGAACAATGCCAACGCCGGCGGCAACGTGCTGGAGCGGTATGCCGAGCGGGTCGTCGTCCGCGGCATCGGCCTGATCAAGGCCGTGAGCGATATCGAATCCATCATCGTCAAGGAGTCCGGCGGCACGCCGGTGTTCGTGCGCGACGTGGCCGAAGTCCGGATCGGCCATGCGGTTCGCCATGGCGCAGTGGTGTTCAACGGGGAACGTGAAGTCGTGGCCGGCATTGTCCTGATGCTCCGCGGCGGCAATGCCCGTGAGGTGGTCGGGGCGGTCAAGACCAAGGTGGATGATCTACAGCAGAGCCATATCCTTCCTGCCGGCACAAAACTGATCCCCTTCTATGACCGTATCGAACTGGTGAATGCAGCCGTTCACACGGTACGCGATGCGTTGATCGAAGGGGTCATGCTGGTGGTCTTCGTCTTCTTTTTCTTCCTGGGCCATGTGCGCAGCACCGTCGTCGTGACCGTCGCGTTGATCGTCATTCCGCTCATGACATTTATCGTGATGGAACGGCTAGGTATCTCGGCCAACCTGATGACGCTGGGCGGGCTGGCCATCGCCGTCGGTGTGATCGCGGACGGGTCGCTCGTCGTCGTGGAAAATGTTTACCGCCATCTCGCGCAGAACAACAAGAAGAACGGGAAGAGAAAGTTCGATGTGATCTTGCAAGCGACCAAAGAAGTGGGCCGTCCCATCCTCTTCGGCATCGTGATCATCAGCGTGGTGTTCCTGCCGCTCATGACGCTTCACGGAATGGAAGGCAAGATGTTTGCGCCTCTGGCCTATACGCTGGTCATCGCGCTCCTGTCATCGGTCGTGGTGACGCTGACCCTCTCGCCGGTGCTCGCGTCTCTATTCTTGCACGGAGACCATCCTGAGGAAACACGCCTCACGATGTGGATGAAACAGCGGTATCTCCCGGTACTGCGCTGGACTCTCAGGAATCGAGGGCTCGTGCCGATCGCCTCTGCGTCCGTTGTGCTTGTCAGCTTGGCCCTCGTCCCGTTCATCGGGCGTGAGTTCATTCCGATTCTCGAAGAAGGCGCGCTGACCCCGCAGATCGTCCGACTGCCGGGTGTCTCGCTGCCCGAGTCGGTCGAAATCGAAAAACAAACCCACAAGGTCATGTTGGAGATTCCAGAAGTACGAATGGCGGTGAGCAAGATCGGACGGGCCGATATTGCCACCGAGCCGGAAGAAGCGTACGAGAGCGATCCTGTTGTGTCATTGCATGACCGGAGTACCTGGGAGACGGCGAAGACTCAATCGGGATTGACCGATGCCATTCGGCGGAAGCTGGCAGAGATTCCCGGCATTTCCATTCTCATGAGTCAGCCGATTCAGGAACGGGTGGACGGAATGATCTCCGGCATCAAGACGGAATGCGCGATCAAACTGTTCGGGGACGATCTCGAGGTGTTGCACCGGAAAGCCGAGGAGATCGCTGAGCTGATGCACCAGATTCAGGGTGTGAAGGACATCAAGGTGGAGCAGATAGCAGGACAACCCTATCTCACCATCGATATCGATCGGCAAAAGATCGCCCGGTACGGTATCAATGTAGCCGACGTGCAGGAGATCATCACGACTGCCATCGGCGGCAAGACTGCAACCCATGTCTATGAAGGGGAGCGGCGCTTTCAGCTCGTCTTGAGATTCCCGGAACCGTACCGCAACAGTGTGACGACCATCGGGGAAATTCGGGTGAAGTCCGCGTCCGGGGCACTGATTCCGATGAGCGATCTCGCCACGATCGAGATGCGCAAAGGCCCGGCCCTCATCAGCCGTGAGCAAGTGAAGCGCCGTATTTACATCGGCTTCAATGTCGTCGGGCGGGACATCGGCGGCGTGGTGGACGAAGGGCGGACAAAGTTGGCGGCAAAGATCCGGTTGCCGGAAGGGTATAGCGTCGTCTGGGGCGGAGCGTTCGAGAACATGGAGCGGGCCAACGCGCGGCTCATGATTGTCGTGCCGATCACGCTCGGGCTCGTGTACTTTCTCCTCTTTTGGGCCTTCCACTCCTTGCGCGATGCGACGTTAATCATCCTCAACCTGCCGTTCGCGTTGATCGGCGGGGTGGTGTCGCTGTGGCTCAGCGGGCAGTACCTGAGCGTGCCGTCCTCCATTGGATTCATCGCGTTGTTTGGACTTGCGGTAGCGAACGGAATCATCCTCGTCTCGTATATCAACCAGCTGCGCCATGAAGGGATGCAGATGGAGGAGGCGATTGTCACCGGCTGCAGTTTGCGTCTTCGTCCGGTCGTGATGACCATGATGACGACGCTGCTCGGCCTTCTGCCGCTGGTTCTCGCACAGGGGATTGGAGCCGAGGTCCAACGGCCGCTCGCGACGGTTGTGATTGGCGGACTCTTTACATCGACGGCCTTGACGCTGGTGGTACTGCCGGCACTCTATAGTGCGTTTGCGGGGCCTGAGGTGAAGAATGAGGAGGTGTCGGAATGGGTGTGAGAATGATGGGAGAACGGCATCATCGATCTCTTCACTCGCCGAGGCCGCACGATCGGAATGTGTTCCCTCAATGCGCGCGGTCAGGGATCGATGATGCCGCTCTCTTGGGTGAGGGGGGAGTGAATGGCGCAACGTCGTCGCACGCCGCCCATCCCTCCCTTCCCGGCATATTGACTGAATGGAGGGGAAATCGAGTCGGGGGAACTGACGAAGAGGAAAGTTGAGCGGATGTGATGTCAGGCATTCATCTTGTAGCTGTTTTTTGGTAAGCTTATCGGCCTATGGTGGATACATCTGGTTTCCGGCCGGCGAAACCTCGTTCATACAGGGCGATCACAATCGGGAGGGGTGCTTTTATGAGACACATGTTGGCGGGAGGGATGGCAGTGTGCCTCTTCATTGCTTCTGGAGCGGTCGCATATGCCGCCGGGGCCGGAGAACAGGAGGTCTCTAAGGGAGAAGATCTTCTGAGAAGTAAACAGTATGCAGAAGCACGGAGGACGCTGGAAGCCGGTCTTGCAAAAGATCCGTCGAACATACCGGGACATTTCTACCTGGCGGAGGCCTGTCGAGCATTGGAATCTTGGAATTGCGCGGAAGAACATTACGACACCGCGTTGCAGCTGGATGCCAAGTTCAAGTCGGGGTCGACGCATTTGCCCAAAAGCAAAGCGAAAGTGTGGCGGTTGCGAGAGGAAGTGAGGGTCTGGGGGCTCCTGAGCGAGGCCAAGGGTATGCTTGCCAGTGGAAAAGTGAAGCCGGCGGAAGAAGCTTTGGACAATGCCAATGAGCTTGGCCTCAATAGTGATCAACAATCGCTCTATCAACAGCTCCAGGCAAAACTTCCACGATCACGATCCGCTGGCGCATCGCACAAGCAGCTGCCAGGAGGATCGCAAGCCAGCACGCTTGAGATGCCGATGGTGCTGGTGCCGGCGGGGAAATTCACAAGAGGAAGTAATCTTGCGGATGATGAAAAACCCATAAGAAAGATCTACCTCAATGCCTTCTATATGGACAAATATGAGGTAACGGTTGGTCAGTATGCCAAATATCTGGAAGTAACGGACATGGAGGAGCCACCGGACTGGGAAACGATGAACCAATCCCAACATCAGAGCCGTCCGGTCGTCAACGTCAGTTGGGAAGATGCCGTCAATTACTGTAAATGGGCCGGCAAGCGGCTTCCAACCGAAGCGGAATGGGAAAAAGCGGCGCGTGGCGCGAACGGAGGAATTTATCCCTGGGGCAACGAAGCACCGACTCGACTCCATGCGAATTATGGGAGAAGTGACTGGAATGAGCATATGGCGTTATCCCCTGTCGGAGCGTTTGAAGCGGGGAAGAGTCCCTATGGGATCTATGATTTAGCGGGTAATGCCTGGGAATGGGTGTTTGATTGGTACGAACATGATTTTTACAAGAAAAGTCCGGAAAAGAACCCAATCGGACCGCCAAAGGGTGAGGAGAAGGTTGTTCGTGGAGGGTCCTGGCTGTACGTGGCAGAGTTCTTGAGATCCGCGCATCGCTTCAACGCGCAGCCATCGAATCGACACTTCGGTTATGGGTTCCGTTGCGCGAAGACGCCATAGCTTTAGTGGGACATGGTGCTCGGGGAGAGGTTTCGGCGTTCATGCCAAAGAATGAGTTTGAACTGGAGGGATATCGCGAATGTTGAAGGAAGTAACGGGAGATATTTTACTCACGAAAGCCGAAGCAGTGGCACATGGTGTTGCGCCCAATGACAACTTTGCCAGCGGGCTGGCCTTGTCGCTTCGGGAACAGTGGCCGGCCATGTATAAAGACTTCCGACACTATTGTCAGACGGTCACTCCGAAACCCGGAGAACTGTGGACATGGGCCGGTGTCGGTGGTGTGAGGATTGTGAATTTGTTTACGCAGGAACCTGCGCCAAGTCATGGGGCTAAACCTGGTCGGGCCACAGTGGCCAACATCAATCACTGTCTTAAGGCTCTGTCGAAGGTGATCGAATCAGAACATATCAAGAGCGTGGCGCTTCCTCGATTAGCCACCGGTGTGGGTGGACTGGACTGGAAAGACGTGAAGCCGCTGATTGAAAAGCATCTCGGCCATCTGTCGATCCCGGTCTATGTCTATACGACGTTCCAGTCAGGAGTGGCGGCAACGGAAGGACACTGATCGTACACTACTGTATGAATCGAAGCTGAGTAGGGTGAGGTGCAGACTAACGGTGCATCAAGGCCGAACCGTCGTCTCGACTGTTCCCTGAACCTGAGCCTCAACCCTCACCTCAAAGAAACTGGCGGACGTTTTCGATATTCTTTCAGAGAGGAATCATCAGCATGCCTCTGATCCGTCAGGATGTCTATGACCGGATTGTCTCCATACGAAGACTCCTGCATCGTCATCCGGAGTTAAGTAATCAAGAAATCCAAACCAGTGCCGCCATTGCTGATTTTCTGAGGAGTCTCGGTGTGCAGTGTCGCACGAATGTGGCAGGCACCGGCATCGTGGCCGATATCCCAGGAGCGGCGGGAGTGCCTTGTGTGGTGCTACGGGCCGATATTGATGCGCTGCCGATCCACGAAGAGACCGGATTGGAGTTTTCCTCGGCGTACGACGGCGTTATGCATGCCTGCGGCCATGACGGGCACACTGCGATGGTGCTTGGTGCGGCGGCTCTTCTCTCGGAAGAGAAAGACTTGCCGGCCCCTGTTCGGTTGATTTTCCAACCGGCCGAGGAAAAGGGCACCGGTGCGCGTGCAATGATTCACGCCGGTGTCCTGGACGGCGCAGGCATGATCTTCGGCGGCCACCTCGACCGCCACTATCACCCCGGAGCGATCGTCGTCTCGGAAGGTGCGGTCAACGCCTCATCGGATAATTTCACCATCGAGATCGTCGGACAAGGCGCGCATGGCGCCCGCCCACATGAGAGTATCGACGCCGTTGTGGTCGGCAGTCTCATGATCATGGCACTGCAGACGATTGTCTCGCGTGAGGTCGATCCGGCCAGACCGTCGGTTGTGTCCGTCGGCCAATTTCAGGCGGGAACGGCGCCGAACGTGATAGCGGGACAGGCAAAATTGTCCGGAACGGTACGTGCCCAGGATGCCATCGTTCGCCGACAACTGCTGAGCTCGATTCGCCGTATTGCGGAGTCGATCGGTCAGCTGCACGGGGCAAAAATGCAGGTTTCGGTGAAGGAAGGCACCCCACCGCTGATCAATCTGCCGGACATGGCTGACCTCGCGCGGCATGCCGCGATCGAAGCGGTGGGCGAGACCAATGTGTTGCCGCTCAAAACTGCAAATATGGGTGCAGAGGACTTCAGTTACTATTTGGAACAGGTTCCCGGAGCCTATGTTCGGTTCGGAGGGCAAGTGCCGGGCAAGGAGGGGTTTCCTGCCCATTCGAGCAAATTTGATTTCGACGAAACGGCCTTGGGCGTCGGTGCCGCCTATTTTCTGGCGGTTGCGAAAATCGCCGGCCGACGCTTACGTGATCAGCAGAACGGGTCTTCACCCAGCACGAGCCTGCCATGATTCGAGTCAGGGAAGCCTGTGAAGAAGATGTGGGGCAGATCCGCGAGATCTTTCTTGCGGTCTATGGTACCGACTATCCGCATCAAGAACTCTATGATGAATTGTGGTTGAAGCGATCGGTCTTTACGGACGACGCGCTGATTCTTGTGGCTGAAGATGTCGAATCCGGACGGGTTGTAGGTACGGCATCCGTGATCTTCGACTTTGGCGCCCACTCTGATCTCGTCGGGGAGTTCGGCCGTCTGGCCGTCCATCCGGATTATCGCCGGATGCAGGTCGGCAATCTCCTGATGGAGAAACGACTTGAGGCCATTCAGAACCGTCTGCATGTCGGCTTAGTGGTTGGGCGTACGGTCCATCCCTATGCCCAGCGGATCAGTCTGTCCCATGGATTTATCACCACCGGATTTCTTCCCTTGAAACATGTCTTCCAATATCGGGAAAGCTTCGCACTGTTGGCTCGATATTTCGGGGATGCCCTCACACTCCGTCGCAACAATCCCAGGATCATTCCTGAAGCCTATCCCCTGGCCAGTTACGTCATGAGCCAGCCTCCGCTCACCCCGGACTTCATCGTGGACGAAGACTCGGCCTCATACCCTTCCGGAGGGGACTACACCATCGAGCAACTGCAGTCCGAAGGCTATCCTGCCCTCCTGCGTATTGAGCGGGGACGTGTGCGGAATCGAGAGATCTTCGGGCCCATGCGGTTGGATTACGGGTTCTTTAAACTCCAGGCCCGCCGGACCCGTTACTTTCTGGCCCGTTCAGGAAATCAAATTGTCGGAGCCGTCGGATATACCATGGATCAGATCGAGCACACGGTTCGGGTGTTCGAACTTATCGCTCTGGCCGATGACGTGGTTCGGTTTCTTCTGGCCGAATTGGAACGGAAATGTCGGGAGGAAATGGGGATCGAGTACATCGAAATCGACGTCAGTGCCTATGCGCCGCGCATGCAGCGTACGCTGCTGCAATTGAATTTTCTTCCGGTGGCCTATGTGCCGGCTATGGTCTTTTATCAAGTGGAGCGGCTCGATATCGTCAAGATGGTGCGGTTGAACACATTGCAAGATCTTGGACCGCTCGGGTTGACGGAACCGGTTCAAGCTCTGGCCGACATCGTGATACGCGGCTTCTCGACCTGCATGATCGCTCCGCGTATGGCACAGGCGATTAAGGACATCCCCCTGTTCCAGGGAATGAACACCGAGCAGGCGACGAGGCTGGCCGGAATCTGTACGGTGCGGGAAATCGCATTCGGTGAACGGCTCTTTGACCGGGGCGATCCGGCGGATCGACTCTTTCTGGTGCTTCAGGGTGAGCTCACCATCAGCGGCGGTCATCCACCCGTCACGATTGGCAGAGTTTGCGCCGGCGAGATTTGCGGCGAGGTGTCTTTGCTCTCGTCGAAGCCGCATTCGGCGACGGCGACAGCCGAGGGCTATGTTGAGGCGGCAGAATTGCCGCAACGTGATCTCGGGGATCTTATTCGTCGACGGCCCGACATCGGCGTGATTATCTACCGGAACTTAGCGGTGGGACTCGGCGACAAGCTGGCCCGCTCCAGCGACTGGAAACAAGATCAAGGGCGGATCGAAGGCGAAGGCATACATTGTTCTTCTTGAGTGGTCGTGAGATGAACGAGGCGCTCCGCTCGCGCTGCGCGTAATAAGATTGTCCCGTCTTGAAAACCCCGCACATATCGCTCGAAGATTTCCGGTGAACTCAGCCGATAGTGGGTCGTGTCGTCTCTGTTCAGCAGGGCATCCCGCAGCCCATGTTCTTCCGCACGCCACCCATCAGATTCGAATTCCGTAGAGGCCTGTGCCGTCTGCTCACGGCACCAAGCAATACGGAATGTCAGGAGGTCGAATAGGTCGCGCATGGATCCTTCCTGCAAGGGGGAACAGGTTTTCGTAAGGATGTCTGATATCAGCAAGGGCGGTGCCAGAAGGATAAGGTGCGATCTTGGAAAGACCGGTGTATGATCATGGTCGTAGTTCTCGATACATTTCAGTTGTTTACGGTAAAGAGATCGTCTGTCGTGTGGGCGGAGTCTGATGCCGACCCGAGCCGAATAGTGAAATACGTGAAGGCAAATGAATATAGCCTGAAGGGGAAAGACTGAATGGATGGATCACCACGACGGTTCTTCGTCCCTTGCCCACGAGGGTTGGAGGGGGTACTTGAGCAAGAACTTCACGATCTTGGTGTGCCGTCCACATCCAAGACCGACGGGGGCGTCGGGTTTACCGCTCCATGGTCGACCATGTATTGGGTCAATCTCAAGAGCCACATTGCCAGCCGGGTGCTCTGGGAAGTCGGTCGGAGTCCATATAAAACGGAAGAGGATGTTTACCGAGCCGCCCATGTGCTCCCTTGGACCGAGTGGTTTGCGCCCTCACAGACCATCAAAGTGAAAGTGAGCGCAAGGCGCTGCCCTCTCCGGAGTTTGGATTTTCTGACCCTTCGAATCAAAGACGCCGTCTGTGACAAGTTTGTCTCATTGCGCCAGCGGCGGCCCAGCGTCGATACGGAGGATCCACATATCAAGCTCGATGCCTTTCTCGATCACAGTACCGTCACCTTCTATCTTGATACCTCCGGTGAACCTCTCTTCAAGCGTGGGCATCGCATTACCTCCGTCGAAGCGCCGCTACGGGAAAACCTGGCGGCGGGCATCCTGCGGCTTGCCGGCTGGACGTCAAAGGATGTCCTGTTCGATCCCATGTGTGGGGGAGGGACTATCGCCCTCGAAGCTGCATTAATGGCCCGACGGATCCCACCTGGTATTGCGCGGCATTTTGCCTTTGAGCGGCTGCTCGTCCACGATGCCAAGATCTGGGGCCGTATGCGCGAAGCCGCCCGAGCCAAGCAACTGGCCACGGTTCCGTCCCCTATCTACGCATCGGACCATGATCCCGCGATGGTGAAGATCGCGCAACGGGCCTTTCAAGGGGCGGGGGTGATGGTCGATGTCCGCCTCAAGCAGAGCGATATACTGGATCTGGAGGCACCGGCGGATCAGGGCATCATGGTCATGAACCCGCCCTATGGAGTCCGGCTTAGCCGACCGGACGAACTGGAATCGTTCTACCCCAAGCTGGGCAATTGGCTGAAGCAACGGTTTGCCGGATGGCGGGCCTATATCCTCACGGCCGACGCCAGCGTGCCGAAGCTCATCGGCCTTAGTCCGTCAAAACGGATTCCTCTCTTCAACGGCGACCTCGAATGCCGGCTGTACGAATTTGTCATCGTCAAAGGCGGAGCAAGACGGAAGCTGACGGTGCAGGCTTAACCTCAGATAGGCTCAAGGATTGATGAAGGCGTGGCTACCAGCGAGTTCGAACCGGATATTGGGTGATCAGCGGGTCCGGAGTCAGGATCAGGCAATCATGTTTGGTGGCCTGAAAATGTATTGAGCGTCTCATCAGGAAGAGGCTCGAAAAATGAGCGGGGGACGGAGAATTGACCCTTGGCCAAGCCGATCGGACGAGGTTGAGCTGGGGATTTCGGCAAGGCCGTAATCTCGGCAACCGGACGATTGCGATTACACAACAGAATCCGCTCTCCTGCCTTCAGCTTCGCCAGGTACTTCGAAAGATGAGTCTTGGCTTCGTGAATGTTCAACTTGATCATGGTGTAACACTAGACCAGGAAGTGAACTCAGTTAAGCTGGCAGTTTTTATTTGCCCGTGAGACATCTTACTGGAGTGTGACTGCGTATTGAGGGATCTGCAAGGTTAAAGGGCAAAAGATGGTTGTGCGGTGACTTGTGGAGTAAGCGCCGGTGCGTGAATGGATGCCAGGGAGTTTTTACAGCATCAATCATATAAGATTCTGGGGTTCTTTCTTGTCTTAGCACTCAGAAACACCCGTTATTATCGGAACCCTATGTTGACAGTCGCTGGTGGAGAGTCGTAGCCTCTAGCAGATTTTCTGACTGCGTGTAATAAGTTCAGTTATGTATGTTACCTCATCTTAATGAACCGAGTTGCAATCTAAAAGGCTATAATCTTGAAGCCAGTCGCGACTAAAGGAGCAAAGCCAAGGGACAGGAGGATCGTCGCCGCGGATTTATTCTGTGGCGTAGGCGGACTGACGAGAGGATTGCTTGATGCCGGTATCGAAGTCGTTGCGGGTTACGACATAGATGAAGCCTGTCGATATCCGTACGAACACAACAATGAACCGGCAGTATTCAGGAATCGGAGCGTAGTCAATCTCAACAGTGAAGATCTTGGCAAACTATATCCTGCCGATTGTTGGAGCGTTTTGGTGGGTTGTGCCCCTTGCCAACCATTTTCGAGGTATACACAAGGGCTCGACACTGAGGACAGTGAAAAATGGGGATTGTTGAACCACTTCGGTCGCCTAGTAGGTGAATTGAAACCGGATGTGGTCAGTATGGAAAATGTTCGTGAGCTGAGACGCCATCGGGTGTTCCGCAATTTTCTCGCGACGCTATCTTATTTTGGGTATCAAGTATCAGCTTGCGATGTGTATTGTCCTGATTATGGTATCCCCCAACATCGAACCAGACTTGTCGTCTTAGCCTCTCGACTTGGCGCCATTGAAATCATTCCCCCGACGCACGGAAAGGGAGAGTATCCCACCGTCGAATCAGCAATCCGAGATTTGCCTAAGCTGAAGTCAGGCGAAATTTGCTCCAAGGACCATCTTCACCGGAGCAGTAGCCTCTCAACGATCAATCGTCGGAGGATCAAGCATTCCAGACCGGGCGGAACCTGGCGTGATTGGCCACAGGAATTAGTCGCAAAATGTCATCGTAAGAGAAGAGGCAAGACATACCCGAGTGTGTATGGCCGTATGGAGTGGGAGAAACCATCACCAACAATCACAACCCAATTCTATGGGTTCGGAAATGGGCGGTTCGGTCATCCTGAACAAGATCGTGCTCTCTCACTCAGGGAGGGGGCTATCCTTCAATCGTTCCCATCCGATTATCAGTTTGTGAAGCCGGATGGCGAATACCATTTCAAGACGATCGGTCGTCTGATTGGTAATGCTGTGCCGGTGAGGCTTGGTGCTGTTGTGGGACAAACTATCATGAAGCATTTGGAGAACCATGTCTGACTCTCCGTACCACATGACGTTGAGTCTCAATCTGCTCAATCACCTTGGGATTAATCTCTATAGCAATGTGCCATCGGTCTTGGCTGAAGTTGTGGCGAACTCATGGGATGCTGATGCGGAGAACGTCAAGATTGCCATTGGAAAGTCAGATGGGAAGATAATTATCACCGATGATGGGCACGGGATGGACTTGGCGGACATCAATTCTAAATTCTTGAACGTCGGCTATCGTCGCCGTGATGAAGACCCAGTCGCGGGACGTATTACCCTGAAGTGGAAGCGGCCTGTTATGGGAAGGAAAGGGATTGGGAAACTCTCGTTGTTCTCAATCGCCCGCCATATTGACGTCTTTAGCATTAAGGGCTGCGACAAGCAGGCGTTTACGATGGATATTGAAGCCATCAAAAGCCATATATCAAAAAAAGAGAACGAATACTCTCCTCCTCCTATCCCACATGCTCAGTTTCCGACGGACCTGAGTAAAGGGACGCGAATAGTTCTAAGCCAGCCCAAGAAGCGACTCCATAGGACTGCAGAGAGTCTACGTGTTCGGTTGGCACGACGGTTTAGTGTATTGGGGGCAGATCATCATTTCCAGGTCTCCATCAATGACAGTCCAGTCTCGATTGAAGATCGCGGGTACTTCCCTAGGCTGCAATACATTTGGCATTTCGGCGAAGCGGGTAAGCGTGCAGCGGATCTCTCCAAGAATCTTGAAGAGAAAGAAGAGAGAGCTTCTGAGATTATTGTCGCATGGGATGACGGTTCGACGACCAAGCACAACCTGCAGGGTTGGGTAGGGACTGTTCGTGATTCGGGCGATCTTAAGGACGACGAGGAAAACCTTAACAAGATTGTTGTGATGGTGCGAGGCAAGCTCGCACAAGAAGATATTTTGGAAGAGTTCAACGAGGGAAGACTGTTTACGAAGTATCTGATCGGTGAGATACATGCAGACTTTCTTGACCTTGACGATAAGGATGATAGCGCGACGAGCAGTCGTCAGAAGATAATAGAAGACGATCCAAGATATCTTGCGTTGAAGGAATTTATCCGTGCAGAAGTCAGGAACATTG